>JBJTSG010000022.1:0-7603 GCA_046076505.1 Erythrobacter sp.
GTGTCCTCGACCACCAGCGCCTCGATCCCCTCGCTTCCCGCATAGACCGCCGCCGCGACGCCCGCAGGGCCGCCGCCGACGATCACGAGGTCGTAGGTGCGCTGTGCGCAGATATCGAGATCGAGCCCGAGATACTGTGCGACCTTGCGCGGTGTCGGATCCTCGAGCCGCTGGCCTGCGCCGACCAGCACCGCGGGCGCCTTTCCGACCACCGAGCACACTTCGAGGGTGTGCGCGTCGGTCGCGTCGAGATCGAAGCTCTTGAAGGGGATGCGGTTGCGCGAGAGGAACCGCTCGACCGCCTGCACGCGTGCGTCGCGGTCCGCACCGATCACCTTGACCGCGGCATTGCCGAGCTCGAACTGCTTGCGGCGGCGCGCGGCGAAGACGGTGATGAGGTGGTCGGAGAGCTCGGGCACGCGGCTCATCAGCTCGAGCATGGGGCCACGCGGCGCCTCGACCACGCGGGTGTCCATGCTCGCGCGCATCCTGAGGTAGTTGGTGCCGCGGTTCAAAAAGGCGATCTCGCCCATGAATTGGGTCGGCCCGAGCGCCGAGGGCAGCAGCCGCTCGCCGGTGTAGGGATTGACCACCTCAATCTCGCCCTCGAGGATGTAGACGAAGCGGTCCATCGGCTCGCCGATGTCCATGACGATGCTGCCGGCGGGATAGAATTTCTCGCCCCCGATCGCGCAGATCGCATCGACATGCTCGGGCGCGAGCGGCACCCGGCGCATGGTTTCAAGGTCTTGTCCCAGTGCTTCCATGCCGCCCTCCTGCGCTCGCCGGATTGCAAGATGGTGTCAGGCTGGGAAAATGGGAAGGGGCAGGCTGCCCACCCCTAGCCCCTCCCGCAGGCGGGAGGGGGGCTGGGCAGCGCTGACACTCCCCTCCCGCTCGCGGGAGGGGTCGGGGGTGGGCCTTCCTCAGGCTTTCGCCTTCGCGATGTAGCGGCTCACCGTGTTCGCCATCACCGAGAGCGGTGCGTTGCCGCCCATCACCACGGCGGTGTTGAAGGCCCTGAGGTCGTAGGCGCTGCCGAGCTCGCTTTGCGCCCGCGCGCGCTGGCGGACGATCTCGGAGTGCCCGATCTTGTAGCCGCAGGCCTGACCCGGCCAGCTGCAATAGCGGTCGACTTCGGAGGCGACCTCCTCGACCTTCGAGCCGTTCTCCTCGACGAAGAACTGCCGCCCCTGCTCGCGCGTCCAGCGCTTGGCGTGGAGGCCCGTGTCGACGACCAGTCGGCAGGCGCGGAAGGCAAGCGATTGCAGGTAGCCGAGGCGTCCGACCTTGAACTCGTCATAGGCGCCGAGCTCGTCGGCAAGCTGCTCGGCATAGAGCGCCCAGCCTTCCGAGAAGGCGTTGAAGGCGAGGATCGAGCGGATCAGCGGCAGACGGTTCGAGAAATGCGCCTCCAGCACGTGGCCGGGGATGCTCTCGTGGAAGGTGAGGTCGGCGAGATCGTACTTGCGGTGCAGGTCGGTGGTCCTGAGGTTGATCCAGAACCGGCCGGGAATGCTGCCGTCCTTGCTTCCGCCGCCGCCATAGGCCCCCGGCGCACCCGGCTCCTCGGCGAGCGCGATGCGGCGGACCTCCACCCGCGGATCGACCGGGACCGAGAAGGCCCGCGGCAGCTGCGCGCGAATCCACCTCAGGCGATCGTCGATGAAGGCGAGGATCTCCTTGCGCCCCGGATCGCCCTCCGCGAACTGGTAGCGCGGATCGGCGGAAAGCCCGCGCATCCGCTCGCCGACCGAACCCTTGGTGTAGCCGATCTCCTTGAGGATCGCGTCCATCCGGCCGTGGAGCTCCTTCAGCTCCTCGCGGCCGCGCTCGTGGATCTCGTCGGGGGTGAGGCGGGTGGTGGTCGAGGCGCGGATCGCCCAGTCGTAATATTCCTCGCCACGCGGCTGCGCCCACACCCCGGCTGCGTCCTTCGCGACCGTGCGTTCGGTCCTGAGCTCGGCGAGCTGGCGTTCGAGCGCGGGGACGATGCCGGAGGCGACGAGGCGCTCGGCCTGCGCGGAAGCAACCGGGGCGCCGTCGATCTTCGCTGCTGCCAGCGGCCCCGCATAGCTTTCGTTCGCCGCCGTGATCGCCACCTGGATCTGCGCGATCGCCTTGTCGAGCAGGAAGGCGGGCGGCACCACGCCCATGCCCCGCGCCTCGCGGATGCGCGCGCATTCGGCGTCGAGGATCGCCGGCACCTCGGCGAGGCGGTCCATATAGGGGCCGATGTCGGCGGGGGTCTTCAATGGCTGGGTCGCGGCGAAGAAGTTCGGCATGTCGATGTAGCCGCCGACGTTCTGGATCACCGCATAGGGCGTGTTGCGCCAGCTCCCGACCGCGACGTCGCCATAGGGCAGGGCCATGCCCTCGAGCGCGCGTGTGAAGGCGGTCTCGACCACCTCGAAGCCGGTCTGCTGGTCGCCGGTGAGCCCCTCCTTCGGATAGGCGCGCACTTCGGCGACGAGGTCCTTGAGGGTCGCCTCATAGGCGCTGCGGCCGGCCTCGCCCGGCGTGCCGAAGGTCGAGCGCCAGCCGGCATAATCGCCGACATCGACCCCGAGCGAGGTCGCGCGGCCCGGCTCGTGGGCAAGCATCCGGTAGGCGATCCGGTCGAGCGCGGCGTCGGGGCCGAGGCCCTTGATCGGGCCGCTCGCGGCAGCCGGCTGCGGGGTGGTGGCGGCGCAGGCGGGGAGCAGGGCGAGGGCGGAAACGCCGCCGATGCCGGCAAGCGCCCCGCGGCGGGTGATGGTGGTGTGGCTCTCTCTCATGCGCGCCGGTGTGGCGGGGCGGCGCGCGCTAGTCAATCGCGCCCGCCGCCCGGCCAGAGCTCAGTTCTTGAGCATGTCGGGCATCGCCCCGCCTTCGGCGGCAAGCAGGTTGAGCACCGCGTGGTGAAGCGCGATGTTCTGCTCGGCGGTGCCGGTGTACTTCTCGAGCCCGAGCTCGTCGGCGAGGTCCTTGCGGTTGTCGAAGCTGGGATCGACGCCGACCATCTTCATGAGGTCGACGATCGAGGTCTTCCAGTTGTGCTCCGACGCGCCGGGCATGCGCGCGATGCGCTCCTCCATTGCGGTCTGGCTGATCGGATCGGGGAGGGCAGGTTGGGGCGCCGAAGGGGCGGGCGCAGCTGCGACGGTCGGCCTGGGCGTCGGAGCGCTTTTGCCGGAAACAGGCGCGCCGGTGGGCCTGGCGCCTTCCTCGGCGTGGCCGCGCTCCGCATGCCAGATCGCGTTCTTGATACTCGCAAAGATACCCATCATAGGCTCCGTGGTGCTGTTCGGGGGCGGGGAATACCGCCCGGGCGGCGCGGATGTTCCCCCGATCGAGGATTGCCCCACGCGTGACTGACATCGTGCTCTCGATCGTGATGCTCGCCGCGCTCGCGCTGGTCGCGGGGGCCTTCGTGCTGTGGCGCCGCACGGGCGAGGTGAGGAACCCCGCGCTGATGGTGCTGCTCGCCGCGGTCGCGGTGGTGAACGTGCTGATCTGGACGCTGCCCACGCCGGGCGGCGCGGCGCCGATCGAGCAGATCAAGGCCGAGCGGAAGGGCTAGGAGCGCACCTCAGGGGATCTTCCATGTCACCGAGCCGGTGTAGCTTCCGGCGACCGGCTTGCCCGTCTCGTCCCGCGCAGCCTCGAAGCGGGCGCGCTGCTTCACCAGCTCGCAGGTCGCGGTATCGAGCGGGGGGTGGCCGGTCGAGCGGTTGAGCTTGCAATCGGTCACGCGGCCGGTGGTATCGATGGCCAGGGTGAAGCGCGCGGTGCCGGCCATCTGCTCGAGGATCCAGCGCGGGCGATAGTCCTCATTCGTCACCCAGCGCAGCGGATCGTTGCGCGGCTGCGCGCCGACCGGATCGAAGCGCTGCGGGGGAGGGGCGGGCGCGGAGACGAAGGCATCCCCCGACCCGGTGCCCGTGCCGCTCGGCTCGCCGCTGCCCGTGCCCGGCTGCGCCACGGCAGCAATCCTGCCGGTCTTGAAGGCGGCGGGCGGAAGGACCGGGCGCGGCGGTGCCGGGGCGTCGACAGGCGTTTCGCGGGGTGGGGCGCTGTCGGCTTCCGGCTTCGGCTTCGGGTCGGGCTCGGGTTCGGGTTCGGGCGGCGGCGGCGGAGTGAGCCGCGTCTCGGTGATCGTCTCGCCGATCACCTGCGGACCGGGCGGGACCTTCGCGACACTCACCGCGAGGCCGAACACCATCAGCACACCCAAGGCACTCGGAACGCCGAGCGCGCCGAGGATGGCGACGGGGTCCAGTCTGCGGGTCGCCGAAGCGTAGGTCACGACCGGCAAGCTCCTCTCTTCCTCGCGCAAGGCCCAGGGTACTGCGGCCTTGGCTAGGGACGAAGAACTATCATTTTCCTGAACGCAGTTGCAGGCAAGGGGCAGCTCGCCCCGCGGCCTTCACGGATCACCCGGACGCGGCCTTGCGCAAGCTACTTGATCGGGCAATCCGGCGAGAGGCGGAAGTCGAGGTAGTTGTCGACTGCCCGCATCAGCTCGTCGAGCTCGTTCTCGAAGAAGTGGTTGGCGCGCGGGATTTCCTCGTGGTGGATGGTGATGTGCTTCTGGGTGCGCAGCTTGTCGACGAGCTTCTGCACCGCACCCGGCTGCACCACCGTGTCGGCTGCACCCTGCAGGAAGATGCCCGAGGCGGGGCAGGGCGCAAGGAAGCTGAAATCATACATGTTGGCCGGCGGCGCGACCGAGATGAAGCCGCGCACTTCCGGCCGGCGCATCAGCAATTGCATGCCGATCAGCGCGCCGAAGGAGTAGCCCGCGATCCAGGTGCTTTGCGCCTCGGGGTGGATCGACTGCACCCAGTCGAGCGCCGAAGCCGCGTCGGAGAGCTCGCCGATCCCGCTATCGAACGACCCCTGCGAGCGCCCCACGCCGCGGAAGTTGAACCGCAGCGTGGCGAACCCGCGATCCGCAAAAGTCTTGTAGAGCCGCTGCACGATCCGGTCGTTCATCGTCCCGCCGCCTTCGGGGTGCGGATGGAGGATCATCGCCACCGGCGCGCGCGGGCGCGGGGGCGGGGAGAAACGGCCTTCAAGGCGGCCTTCGGGGCCGGGAAAGATCACGGACGGCATTGGTGGACCCAATCGCAAGATGTTGTGACGCGGCGCCGGGTGGCGCACGGCTTTGCGCGCCTATATAGGGCTGCGGGCCAAATCCGCAATTCTTCTGAGGGCTGAACCATTCCCGAACGGGTCTATCTCGACCATGCCGCCACCTCGCCGCTGCGCCCCGAGGCGAAGGCGGGACAGGAGGAGGGCTTCCGGCTCTGGGCTAACCCCTCGAGCCCCCATGCCGAAGGGAGGAAGGCGAGGAGCTTGCTCGAGGACGCGCGCGAGCGGATCAGGCGCGCGCTCGGATGGAACGGCGAGCTGATCTTCACGAGCGGCGCAAGCGAGGCCCTGTGGATCGCCCTCAACCGCACCAAGGCCGCGCGGCGGATCGTCGGCGCGACCGAGCACGAGGCGGTGTTCCGGGCCGCGCCCGATGCAGAGGTGTTCACCGGGGAGGAGCCGCTCGCACCGGGCACGCTGCTCGCCGTCCAGCACGTCAATTCCGAGACCGGCACGATCAATCCGGTCGCCGAGATGGCCGCGAGCCTGCGCGAGGCCGGCGTGTGGCTGCTGTCAGACTGCGCGCAGAGCGCCGGCAAGCTCGCCCTGCCGCACGCCGACATGGCTGTGGTCAGCGCCCACAAGTTCGGCGGTCCGATCGGCATCGGCGCGCTGCTGGTGCGGGACTACGCGATGCTCGAGCCTTCGGGCGGGCACGAGCGCGGCTACCGGCAGGGCACCGAGAACCTGCCCGGCGCGCTCGGCATGGCGGCGGCGCTCGAGGCCGGCGGGGCCGAGAGCTGGGCGACGAGCGAGGCGCAGCGGCTGGCCTTCCGCGAGGCGCTGGGCACCTCGGCCACGCTGATCGCCCCGGGCGAGCAGGCCTCGCATATCGTCGCCCTCGCTCACCCGAGCATGAGCGCGCAGGCCCTCCTGATCCGCCTCGACGCCATGGGTTTCGCCGTCTCGGCGGGGAGCGCGTGTTCATCGGGAACCCTCAAGAAGAGCCGGGTGCTCGACGCCTTCGGTGTGCCCGACGACGTGGCAGCGCGCACCATCCGGGTGAGCATGGGGTGGTCGACCACGCCGGAGGATCTGGAGCGGTTTGTCGAGGCCTGGGCTTCACTATGCTAGTTCGTCATTGCGAGCGCAGCGAAGCAATCCATCGCCTGCCGCTGCAACGTGGTGCAACGGCAGGCCATGGATTGCCGGGTAGCGCTTCGCGACGTCTGCGACTCCGCCTTCGGCTCCTCGCAATGACGAAGATGAACCCATGATCTACCTCGATTACCAGGCCACCACCCCGCTCGCGCCCGAAGCGCGCGAGGCGATGCTGCGCTGGCTGGGCGGGCCGGGGAGCGACACTTTCGGCAATCCCCATTCCCCCCACCGCATGGGGCGCATGGCCGCCGCCGCCATCGAAGCCGCGCGCGAAAACGTCGCGGCGCTGTTGCCGCCGGGCGGGCGGGTGGTGTTCACTTCGGGCGCCACGGAGGCGCTCAACACCGTGCTGCTCGGGACCGAGGGCGACGTCCTCACCTTCGCCACCGAGCACGCCGCGGTGCTCGATTGCCAGCGGGCCGTCGAGGCGCAGGGGCGGCGCTTCACCGTCCTGCCGGTTTTGCCCGACGGGCGCGCGGACCTCGAGGCGCTCGCCGCCGCGATCACCCCCTCGACCGGCCTCGTGGCGATCATGGCGGTCAACAACGAGATCGGGGTGGTGCATCCGCTCGCGGAGGCGATCGCCCTCGCCCGCGCAGCCGGCGCCAAAGTGCTCGTTGATGCCGTCCAAGCCTTCGGCAGACTGCCCCTGTACGCGTTCGAGCCCGATTTTCTCGCCGTCTCGGCGCACAAGATCCACGGTCCCAAGGGCATCGGCGCCTTGTGGATCGGCCCCGAGGCTGGCCGGCTCGAGCCCCTTCTCCACGGCGGGGGCCAGGAGGCGGGCCTGCGTTCGGGCACGCTCTCGCCGATGCTGTGCGCCGGCTCCGGGGCAGCCGCGCGGGCCGCGTCGGCAGCGATGGCGGATCAGGCGTGCCACGTCGAGATGCTGTGGCACCGCGCGCGCGAGGTGTTCGCCGGATGGGCGCTCAACGCGAGCGCCGAACACCGCTGGCACGGCAACCTCAACCTCCGAAAGGACGGGCTCGACGTCGCCCGGCTGATGAGCGACTGCCGACCGGTGATGTTCTCCGCCGGCAGCGCCTGCGCGTCCGGATCGGGCCGGCCGAGCCATGTGCTGCGCGCCATCGGCCTTACCGACGCGCAAGCGAAGTCCTCTATCCGCCTCGGGTTCGGGCGCTATACGACGGTCGAAGAGATCGAATCCGCTGCCGCCATGATCAACGCTGCCGCCGGGAGCCAAGGCTTGTGAGCATCACCGTCACCTTCATCGATCCGCGTGGAAAGACCGTCGCGGCGCGCGCCGAGCCCGGCGACAGCCTGCTGCGCGTCGGCCAGGCGGCGGGGCTTCCGCTCGAGGGCACCTGCGAGGGGCAGATGGCGTGCTCGACCTGCCACGTGATCG
>JBJTSG010000023.1:0-4081 GCA_046076505.1 Erythrobacter sp.
GGCATCGGCATGGCGCGAGCTGATCCGGGTGTCCTTGCCCGCCAGGCTGAAGACGCCCATGCCTGCAGGGTCTTCGGCCTCATGGATGTGCTCGCTCCAGCCCGAATCCCCCAGCGCAATCATGGTCTGGGGATCGGCGACGCCGGTTCCGTCGTCGACCAGGGTCAGTCGCGCCCCGTCCTGATCCGCGCAGCAGGTGATATCGATCCGGGACGCGCCCGCGCGGCGACTGTTCTGGAGGAGCTCGCCGAGGATATCGCCGATGGTGCCATTGAAGAGGCGCGTGACTTTGGTGATCGTCTTCGGGCTGACGCTGGGTCGAATAACTGTCGGGTTCATGACAAGGGGTCCTTCATCGCACTGTTTCGCCCTTCCCCTCCCCCTTCCCTTCAGAATAGCGGATTGATGCCTGGCCGGAGCCCGGCTGCCTTGGCCTGCTCTTCAGCCAAGGCGCTTGGGTCGCAGGGCTTCAGGAATCGGGATGATGTCGTGCGCCGTATCACGCAGCGCCGGAACCTCGCCGCGCGCGGCGTAGAGGTCCTTGGCGATGAGCGCGCAGACCTCGGGCTCGCCATAGGTTGGGCGGCCAAGGTGATCGACGCGCTCGACTTGCCGGGCAATCACGCCGACTTTGCCTTCCGGCACCCACTCGGCCCAATCGCCCCAGGCGCTGGTCACGCAGAATTCGCCGATCGCGGCCATATAGGCCTTGCGCGTCCGCAGGATCGCAGAGGAATTCTCCTCTATGGCCTCGCCGGTGAAGGCGCTGAAGCGGTCCGGGTGCCAACATCGGGTAGTATCGCGGGCAAGCTGCAGGAAGCCCACAGAGCAGGAGCCCTGTCCTTCAAGCTCGCTGGTGAAGGCGAGGATCGGAAGCCCCCAATCGCAATCTTCTTCGTAAGCCCCGCTTTCGATTTGCAGCTCCGCTGGCATGGCGGCCTGTCTCTGATCGGACAGAATGATACCGCCGTGGCTGGCGGTCATAACTGACCATATGCCGGGGGCCAGCTGATCGGCCTGCTGGACGGCGCCCCAGATGGAAGTGGAGGGACGCGGTGATGGGGCAAAACATGGCATGAGCGAACTCTCCTGTTGCAGGTTCGCTCAGACCCTCCCCCTCTTCTTCAGCTCAGGATCCCGAGAGCGGTCCGGGCAACGATCTCGGGCGTGACGTCTCCAAGAGCGAGGGCCGCCACCGGTCCAAGCTGCGAAAGACGAGTCCGCTCGATTGCCCTGAGGGCGAGATAGTCCTCGTCGGACGACTGGAGGATTTGCAGCGCAAAGCGGCACTCCTGCCCGGTGTTGTCGTCGAGAAGGGCGATCAGGAAATCCGGCCTTACGGAGACGTCCGCAAATGGCAGATCGAAGAGGATCTTCTTCACCGCCATCCGGATGTCCCGGCGTCGCAGGATATACTGCGCGTCTTGGAGCGCCCGCAGAACGTCTCGGTCGTGGTCTCGCTCTGTCGGCACGAACTGGTTGCCGCTCAAGACAGGCTGAGCGTAGGCGCGCAGCGCGACATAGCCCTCCTTCCTGCTGTGCTCGCCGACGACGGCGAGCACAAGGAACGGCGGGTCAACTTCGGCGCGGATGATCCCGGTGTGCTGGATGCGGTTTCGGACCGAGATCGTGCCGAGACCGGTGACGATCTCGGTGGAAGTGACCGCATTGGCCTCGAGCAGAAGAAACGCCTGGGGCGCGAATTCACGAGGCCATCTCTCGGCCGCAGCGCGCAGCCGGGCGTGAACCCGCCGCTTTTCGTAATCGATGGCGTTCGTGTAGAGATGGGCCGAGAGCGGAACCCTGGGCGCAATCTCGAGACCTTGCGCAGCCCGGCGCAGGAAACGCATCTCCTGGCTGATCGAGCCCTCCCGTGGCCCTGCTGGCGGAAGCTCGCGCAGCACGTTGGAACCCGCCCGCTCGAGCAGCAGCCACAGCAGTTTGCCGAGGCGCGGGATTGCAACACCGCGCGACCGGTCGTCTGGCTCACTGTGGTCCGGTTTCTGGGCGAGTTTCTCCGGCGCCTTCTGGTGCGCGTTGAACAGGCCATCTGGAACATCGAGCGCGTAGAGCGAATCCCTTGCTGTCTCGCGGATGCGCGGCGGTGCCTGGGGCAGGAAAAACGGACACGCCGGCGCATGCATCGGCCTCGATGTCAGCCGCCGCAGGTAATAGGTTTCCTGAAAGCTCAGGTAGGCCGGGCTCAGCAGCGGCGGCGCGGTGACCTCGCCCAGACAATCGCAGGCGAGCCATTTGTGATTCTCGCGCGCTGTCACGACGAGGGAGACGCAGGCCCGGTGATCGGCCTCGTTGCCATGGCCCGTGTACCAGCGGACCAAGGCTGCCCGCAGACCGTCGCCAATGGCGACGCGCCCGGTGCTACCTGTGGTGTCCTTGGCCACCAACCACATGGTCTGACGCTCTTGACCGGCCCTTTTGTTCACTCTATGTTCGTCACATAGAGGAATTCTGTCTTATGAACAAGGTATTCGATCTCGGCCAGTTCGACCTCGATCTGACGCTCCGCGATGCATCGCTTGACCCTCTGGTGTCGCCTACGCGGCGCTCGCTCGCCAACGCGTCCATCGGCGTCGAAGCGTTCAATGCCTATTATTCGGCGCGCGAACTCTACGAAGCGCTGCAGGGAGTGTTTCAGGGCACGCCCGGTGCCAAGAACAAGCTGACGCAGGTGCTGTCGTGCCAGTGCGATGACTATCAGCGCTGCCTCTACTATACGCTGGCAGGGCGCGGGATCGTCCAGATGCTGGATGATCTTGAATGGCTGCTCGATATCCTGCGCCCTCGCTGCCAGATGTCGGGGCAGCTCCTGCGTTCAGGCGAGCGGCCCGCGCCGCAGATCAATCATTATGTTTCGAGTGAGCCCGACGGGCCAGTTCCGGCCCGTTCGGCCGACTTCGTCGAGGGACCCTCGTGGTATCTCGATCCGTCGCTTGGCGGCCGGATCGAGGACTAGGCAGGCATCAGCCTGCCGGCCTCACAGGCAGAAATCAGAGATTGCGCAGCCCAAGCCGGTCGTCGTCATCTACGAGCGTGATGCGCCCTTCCCATTCCCACAGAACGAGGTTGAGAGCATCGGCGGGAGCGCCGCGGGCGTAGCTCGGCGCGACAATGCCGACATAGCCTTGCGCAATCGCGGCCTCGGCGAGATCCTGCGTTGGCACGGGCTTTCCAGAGAGCATACGGTCCCGCCAGGATGCGTCGCCGAGCTCCGCTCGTGCCAAGCCGAAGGGCTGAAGCGCAGCCGCGTCGCGGCCATCCAGCAAGGGCCCGATGTCGGCCTGATAGGCAACCAGGGTTGTCGGCTGCAACGTGCCGACCTGGTTGGCCTCACGAAGCGCCGTCTCGGGCGCGAGCGAAGTATAGAGTGCCGGGCGCCCTATGCGATTGAACCGTCCGCCAAACCGGGCTGCTCCCTCCCCCGATAGCGGTTTGCGGGACCAGGCCGGATTGTGGGCGCGGTAGAGCAGCCCGGTGAAGTGCATGAGGCTAGGCGTGAATGCCGGCGTCGACGGCGTCGATATAGGTCAGAACGTCATCGGCCCGGTTGTTCTGCACAAGCTGCATTGCGGTCTGGCCCGAAAAGCCCGGCAGCGGCTCAGAGCGGTACCAGGCATAGGCCAGCAAAGCCGACCCGAAGCGCGGTTCGACCTTGTTGAGGACCTCGACCATCTGGCGAAGGCGGCGCTGGGTGCGGTCCGACGCGATCCGGTCCTTGCGCTGGATCGCGTCCTTGCCGAGACCCAGCGAGCGCGCCAGTTCGTCGCTGGTTGTGCGCAGCGCCTCGACGATCTTGCGCGGAGCAAACGCGCCGTTGTCAGCATAGTTCTGAATTGCCATTGCAATGCTCCAAGATTACTGACGCTTTATAGCGTCATTCTGTGCGGCTATCAAGTGACCGCATGGCTGGCACCGAGTTCGTCACAGGACGACAACTTGCAGCTCGATTGCACCGGGAGGGTTCTCCCCCGTCGGCATGACACAGAAGGGCTGGAGCGCGTTGCTGGTTCTGACCACAGCATGACTCTTGCCCGTCTTCGCGCTCATCCGGATGGCGACGCGC
>JBJTSG010000024.1:0-6572 GCA_046076505.1 Erythrobacter sp.
GGCGTCCGCTCCGGCAAAGGCTCCGACCGCATCGACGCTGGCCTCGAGGTCGGCGAAGAGGTCGAGCGTGCCGGTATCGTCCCAGGCATGGCGGGCGAGGACCTCGGCCTTGGTGACCCTGACGTGATCCTCGAGCCGCGCGCCGCAGGCGGCGAAGACCTCGTCGAACACCGCGCGGTAGGTGAAGACCGTGGGGCCGCCATCGACCTCCGCACCGTCAACCGGCACCCGGCGCGCCTTGCCGCCGACCCAGCTTTCCTTTTCGCAAACGGTCACGTCGCAGCCGCGCGCGGCGAGCAGGGCGGCGCTCGTCAGCCCCCCGATGCCCGCTCCGATCACGACGACTCGCGCGCTCACCTGTCCGGCTCCCATGTCTCCCCCGATAATCATTGACCTTGACGGGTGATCTGTCCAATCATTTAGACAGATGAGCTGTGCAGCACCTTAGTCATGCGCCCTTGGGATGCCTTTCGCATCGGTTACGCGCGGCGCCGCAACCGGCTGTTCTCGTCTCCCCGCTTCCAGCACTGGGCGGCGCGTCTGCCGGTGATCCGCTGGATCGCCCGGAGCCGGGCCAACGGAGCCTTCGATATCCTCGCCGGCTTCGCCTATTCGCAGGTGCTGCGCGCCTGGGTGGAGGGGGGCGTGTTCGACATCCTCGTGGACGGCCCGCGCACCCCGGCCGAGGTGGCGGCGCGCATGGACCTGTCCGAGGACGCCGCGCTCACCCTGCTGCGCGCCGGCCGTGCGCTGATGCTCGCCGAGGAGCCCGCGCCGGGCCTGTGGATGCTCGGCGAGCAGGGCGCCGTCTTCGCGACCAATCCGGGCGTCCAGGCGATGGTCCGCCACCACCGCCTGCTCTACGCCGACCTTGCCGATCCGCTCGCGCTGCTGCGCGCCGACCGCCGCGAGCCCACCGCCCTGTCACGTTTCTGGACCTACGCCGGCGCGCTCCACGGGGCGGCCGAGCGGGGAAGCGAGACCGCGGAATATTCGCAGCTCATGGCCGCCTCGCAGCACTTCGTTGCGGACGAGGTGCTGGCCTCGGTGGGCTTCCGCAACGTGCGCCGCCTGCTCGACGTGGGCGGCGGACACGGCGCCTTCCTCACGCATATCGGCAAGGCCCATCCGCACCTCGAACTCGGGCTCTTCGACCTGCCCGAAGTTGTGGAAACCGGCGCGCGGCTGCTCGGGGAGGCGGTGGGAGCGGAGCGCGTCACGGCGCATCCGGGCAACTTCTTCAAGGATCCCATACCCCAAGGCTACGACATGGTGTCGCTGATCCGGATCCTCCACGATCACGACGAAGCGCCCGCGCAGGCGCTCCTCACCACCATCCGCCGGAGCCTCGCGCCCGGCGCGCGGCTGCTGATCGCCGAGCCGATGGCGCGGATTCCCGGGCTTGAGCCGATGGGCGAGGCCTTCTTCGGCCTCTACCTCTGGGCGATGGGCTCGGGCCGTGCGCGCAGCCCCGAAGAGATCGCCCGGATGTGCCGCGAAGCCGGCTTTGCCCGCACTCGGGTCGTCGCGACAGCGCAACCGGTCAACGCCAGCGTCATCCTTGCCACGGCGTGAACAGAAAACCGTCCAAGTTGTTTGACACCTGAAAGCGTAAAGCGTAGCAAACACCGGGGAGAACGTATCTCGGGCCTTTGAGTCGGCGTTCACGCGGCTTTCGGACCCGGATCAATCGGAGAGAGCGAAGCGATGGACACCCTGGCTGTCATTCTCGAAGCTCCGGAGCGCCTGACGCTCCGCACGCTCGCGATGAAGCCGCTGGAAGACGCTGATGTCCTTGTCGAAATCGCCTACAGCGGGGTGAGCACGGGCACCGAGAAACTGCTCTGGACAGGGCGAATGCCGCCCTTCCCCGGCCTCGGCTATCCGCTCGTCCCCGGTTACGAATCCGTCGGCCGGATCGTCGATGCCGGGCCCGAGGCGCGGGCCCGGATCGGCGACTGGGTGTTCGTCCCCGGCGCCAATTGCTACCAGGATGCGCGCGGCCTGTTCGGCGGTACGGCCCGCCGCGTGATCGTGCCCTCGGCGCGCGCCATGCCGGTGCCTGAGCATCTCGGCGAATCCGGCGTGCTCTGCGCGCTCGCGGCAACCGCGCTCCACGCCATCAAGGGCGGCTTCGACCGGCGCGAATCCCTACCCGACCTCATCATCGGCCACGGCGTGCTCGGCCGGCTGCTCGCCCGCCTGACGCTCGCACTCGGCGGCAAGGCCCCGACGGTGTGGGAACTGAACCCCGCCCGCCAGCAGGGCGCGGTCGGTTACGAGGTGATCAACCCTGCCGAGGACGAGCGCCGCGACTATCACGCGATCTATGACGCCAGCGGCGATGCAAACCTCGTCGACGATCTCGTCATGCGCCTCGCCAAGGGCGGCGAGATCGTGCTCGCCGGCTTCTATTCCGAGCGGGTCAGCTTCGCCTTCCCGGCGGCTTTCATGAAGGAGGCTCACTTCCGCGTCGCGGCCGAATGGCAACCCGGCGACCTCGCCGAAACGCGCGCGCTCATCGAATGCGGGAGGCTCGACCTGAAGGGCCTCGTCACCAACCGCCGACCGGCGGGCGAGGCCACCGAGGCCTACCCCCAGGCGTTCTCCGACCCCGATTGTCTCAAGATGGTTCTTGATTGGAGCGATTGCTGATGTCCGTGCTCGACACCCAGACTGCCCATTTGCGTGAAGAAGCGAGTATCGAACCCGATCCGGTGCACACCGGCGAAGTCAAAAGCGAAACCCAGATCATAGCGATCTATGGCAAGGGGGGCTCGGGCAAGAGCTTCGCGCTAGCCAACCTCAGCTACATGATGGCCCAGCAGGGCAAGCGCGTGCTGCTGATCGGCTGCGACCCCAAGTCCGACACCACCAGCCTGCTGTTCGGCGGCAAGGCCACCCCCTCGATCATCGAGACCTCGTCGAAGAAGAAGCTCGCCTGCGAGGAAATCCGCATCGAGGACGTCTGCTTCCAGCGCGACGGCGTCTTCGCGATGGAGCTCGGCGGCCCCGAAGTCGGTCGCGGCTGCGGCGGTCGCGGCATCATCCACGGGTTCGAGACGCTCGAGAAGCTCGGCTTCCATGACTGGGGCTTCGATTACGTGCTGCTCGACTTCCTCGGCGACGTGGTGTGCGGCGGCTTCGGCCTGCCGATCGCGCGCGACATGTGCCAGAAGGTGATCGTGGTCGGTTCGAACGACCTGCAGTCGCTCTATGTCGCCAACAACGTGTGTCACGCGGTCGAGTATTTCCGCAAGATGGGCGGGAACGTCGGCGTGGCGGGCATGATCGTCAACAAGGACGACGGCACGGGCGAGGCCCATGCATTCGCCGAAGCTGTCGGCATTCCGGTGCTCACCGCGATCCCCGCGCACGAGGACATCCGCCGCAAGAGCGCCAATTACCAGATCATCGGCTATCCCGGCGGCGAATGGGGCGGCCTGTTCGAGGAACTCGCCTCGAACGTCGCGAGCGCCCCGCCGCTGCGGCCCACGCCGCTCGATCAGGACGCGCTGCTCGGGCTGTTCAGCCCCGATCAGGTCGGCGGCGCGATCGAACTGATCCCGGCCACCCAGGCCGACATGCGCGGCGGCGTCTTCGAACAGCGCCCCAGCCTCGAAGTGATCTACGACGAGGCCTGAGGCGATGAGCGAGCTCACTTCCCCCAACGCGGAGCGCGCACCCGACCGGATCGAAACCGCCACGGCCCCGGTCGAAGGCGGCTGCGCCTCCAAGGACACCATGCGCGAGGCGGCCCGTGCCGCCGGCAAGAGCGACGTGCTCGACCGCTATGCCGAGGATTATCCCGTCGGCCCGCATGACCAGCCGCAATCGATGTGCCCGGCCTTCGGGTCCCTGCGCGTCGGCCTTCGGATGCGCCGCACCGCGACCGTGCTCTCGGGCTCGGCGTGCTGCGTCTATGGCCTGACCTTCACCTCGCACTTCTACGGTGCGCGGCGGACGGTCGGCTACGTGCCGTTCA
Organism: Erythrobacter sp.; assembly: GCA_046076505.1. GTDB lineage: Bacteria > Pseudomonadota > Alphaproteobacteria > Sphingomonadales > Sphingomonadaceae > Erythrobacter. The sequence goes on from JBJTSG010000024.1 coordinate 3,986, forward strand.
ACTCGGAGACGCTGGTCACCGGCAAGCTCTTCGAGGACATCAAGGAAGCGGTCGAGAACCTCGCCGATCCCGAACTCTACGATGCGATCGTCGTCACCAACCTGTGCGTCCCCACCGCGAGCGGCGTGCCGCTCAGGCTGCTGAAGAAGCAGATCAACGGGGTCCGCATCATCGGCATCGACGTGCCGGGCTTCGGGGTTCCGACCCATGCCGAGGCGAAGGACGTCCTTGCCGGGGCAATGCTGCAATATGCCCGCGAGGAAGTGATGGCCGGCCCGGTCGCCGCCCCGCGCGAGCGCACCGACCTTCCGACCGTCACCATGCTCGGCGAGATGTTCCCGGCCGATCCGATGGTGATCGGCCAGATGCTCGCGCCCCTCGGCCTTGCCGCCGGGCCGGTGGTGCCCAACCGCGAATGGCGCGAGCTCTATGCCGCTCTCGACTGCGCGGTCGTCGCTGCGATCCACCCCTTCTACACCGCCTCGATCCGCGAGTTCGAGGCTGCCGGCCGTCCGATCATCGGCTCCGCGCCGGTGGGGGCCGACGGCACAGCCGCCTGGCTGCAATCGCTCGGCGACACGCTGGGCCTGCCCCAGGAGAAGGTCGACGGCGTCAAGAACGCGATGATCGGCGCCTGCAAGGGTGCCTTGTCGAAGATGCCAATCCAGGGCCGCATCACCGTCTCGGGCTATGAAGGCTCGGAGCTGCTGGTCGCCCGCCTCCTGGTCGAGAGCGGCGCCGACGTGCGCTATGTCGGCTCGGCCTGCCCGCGCACGAAGTGGTCGGACCCCGACCGCGAGTGGCTCGAGGCGCGCGGGGTGCAGGTGCAGTTCCGCGCCAGCCTCGAACAGGACATCGCCGCGGTCGACGAATACCGCCCCGATCTCGCGATCGGCACCACCCCGGTGGTACAGCACGCCAAGACCAAGGCGATCCCCTCGCTCTACTTCACCAACCTGATCTCCGCGCGGCCGCTGATGGGTCCGGCAGGGGCGGGCAGTCTCGCGCAGGTGATCAACGCGGCGATGGGCAACAAGGCGCGCTTCGATGCGATGCGCGACTTCTTCGAGGGCGTCGGCACCGAACACGCCGCGGGCGTGTGGGAGGGTGTGCCGGTCGACCGGCCCAAGTTCCGCAAGAAGTATGCGGCTCTCAATGAAGCGGCGCGCAAGGCGTCGGAGGCGGTGGGCACATGACCCTCGTTCTCGATCATGACCGCGCCGGCGGCTACTGGGGCGCCACCTACGTCTTCACCGCGGTGAAGGGCCTGCAGGTGATCATCGACGGCCCCGTTGGCTGCGAGAACCTGCCGGTCACCTCGGTGCTCCACTACACCGATGCCCTCCCCCCGCACGAGCTGCCGATCGTCGTCACCGGCCTCGCCGAAGAGGAGCTCGGCAAGACCGGCACCGAAGGCGCGATGAAGCGCGCGTGGAAAACACTCGATCCGGAGCTCCCCTGCGTGGTCGTCACCGGGTCGATCGCCGAGATGATCGGCGGCGGCGTGACGCCCGAGGGCACCAACATCAAGCGCTTCCTGCCGCGCACCATCGACGAGGACCAGTGGCAGTCGGCCGACCGTGCGCTGACCTGGCTGTGGACCGAGTTCGGGCCCAAGAAGATGCCCGCCCCGCGCGAGCGCAAGGAAGGCGAGAAGCCCCGCGTCAACATCATCGGCCCGGCCTACGGCATGTTCAACATGCCCAGCGACCTCGCCGAGATCCGCCGCCTCATCGAAGGCATCGGCGCGGAGGTCGGCGTGGTGTTCCCGCTCGGCACGCACCTCGCCGACATCGCCAAGCTCGCGCAGGCGGACGCCAATGTTTGCATGTACCGCGAGTACGGGCGCAACCTGTGCGAGACGCTCGAGCGGCCCTACTTCCAGGCGCCGATCGGCCTCAATCAGACCACCAAGTTCCTGCGCGCACTGGGCGCCGAGCTCGGCCTCGACCCCGAGCCCTTCATCGAGCGCGAGAAGCACACCACCATCAAGCCGCTGTGGGACCTGTGGCGCTCGGTCACCCAGGACTTCTTCGGCACCGCGAGCTTCGGGATCGTCGCCAACGAGACCTATGCCCGCGGCATCCGGGCCTTCCTCGAAGACGACATGGGCCTGCCCTGCAATTTCGCCTTCTCGCGCTGCGCAGGGGTGAAGCCCAAGAACGACGAGGTCCGCCAGGCGATCCACGCCAACCCGCCGCTGGTCATGTTCGGCAGCTACAACGAGCGCATGTACATGGCCGAGTGCGGGGCGCGGGGGATGTACATCCCGGCGAGCTTCCCGGGCGCGGCGATCCGTCGCCACACCGGCACGCCTTTCATGGGCTATTCGGGGGCGACCTATCTTGTGCAGGAGGTGTGCAACGCGCTGTTCGACGCGCTCTTCCACATCCTGCCGCTCGCGACCGACATGGACAAGGTCGAGGCAACGCCGGCGCGGCCGGAGAAGCCGCTCGCCTGGGATCCGCAAGCCAAAGCGCGGCTCGACGAGCTGGTCGAGGCGCAGCCGGTGCTGATCCGCATTTCGGCCGCCAAGCGCCTGCGCGATGCGGCCGAAAGGAACGCCCGCAAGCTGGGCGCCGACACT
>JBJTSG010000025.1:0-2991 GCA_046076505.1 Erythrobacter sp.
GTCACTCCTGCAATGGAAGCGGGCGTAACTGATCGCCTTTGGGATATTACAGACATTGCCATGCTGGTCGAAGAAGCGGAAGCGACGCCAGCGAAGCGCGGGCCTTATAAGAAGCGGGAAATTTCAAACTGACCCACTACCCAAAATCGGCCTGCAAGGCCGCAAGCGCGAAGGCGCGTCGCGGCTTATGCCGCGAAAGCCAAGGCGGGCGGACGCCCGCCGCCCGGCGCCTGAGGGCCTAACGAAAATTGTCCGCGTAGGCCTGGAGCTTGAGCCGCTTGGGCGGTGTCGGGATCACGCGCGCGGGGATGCCGTACTTCTCGGCATAGGCCTTCGCCGCGTCCTTGCCTGGAAAGGTCAGACGGACCTGCGACTGGGTGTCGCCCGTCCCCGTCCAGCCCATCAGCGGATCGGCGAAGCGCGCCTCGGACTGCTCGAACTCGAGCACCCACTCGTCGGTGTGCGCCTTGCCGGACTGCATCGCGTGCTTGGGCTTCTGGTAGATACGTGCGCTCATTCTCGTTTTCGATCCTCGCTCATGCGTCCTGAAGGTCGGGTGGCTCGCCATTGGCGATCCAGCTTCGCTTCCGCTGCGGGCGCCCGTTCGGGCTTGGGGTCCGCCGGGGCGGACCGATGTCGCTCGCGCCTTAGATCACGAATCGCTGCGGTTGAAGGCGTTTTTGGTCTTGAGGCTGGGCTTCTCGAGCCACGGCTGGTCGGGCCAGCGGTGCTTGGGGTAGCGGCCCTTCATGTCCTTCTTCACATCGGCCCAGCTTCCCCGCCAGAAGCCCGGGAGATCGCGCGTCGACTGGACAGGCCGCCCGCCCGGGCTGGTGAGCTTGAGCAGCAGCGGCGTGGCGCCGATCATCGGCTGCGTGTCGAGCCCGAACAGCGCCTGCACCCGCACCTCGACGCTCGGGGCATCGTCGCCGGCGTAGTCGATCGCGTGGCGGGTGTCGGCGGGCGAGGTGAAGTGCGCAGGGGCCGCACGGTCGAGCGCCTGGCGGGCGTTCCAGTCGAGGAGACTCAGCGCGGCTTCGGCGAAGCGGTGCGGCGGCAGGTCGAGGTCGCGGCGCCCGGCGAGAAGCGGGGCGAGCCATTCCCCGGCCCGCTCGCGCAGGGTTTCAGGGGAAAGCGCGTCCAGACCGGCGAACCGGGCCCGAGAAAGGAACCCGGCGGGGAGCAGTTCCCCCAGCTTGTCCAGCGCCTTGTCCACGAGGATATCCACAAGCAGCACGGGATCGGGCGAAGGCTCGGGAACGCTCGCCAGCACGATCGCGCCGAGCCGCCTTTCGCGGCGCGCTTCGACACGGTTCTTGTCGTTGTTCCAGAGGGTTGGAACACACTCTTGAAGTTCATTCGCAAACAGGGTGGCTATGCGTTCAGGCGCGAGCTGCGCCCCCGCAGCAATGCGCGCGCCCTTGGCCTGGCCCTGCGCGTCGCCGATCACTATCCACTCGGCGCGGGCGAGCGGCGAGGCGGGGTCAAGGGTGTAGCCCCGCCCTCCGGCGCTGATCCAGTGTTCGCCGGTGGGATCGCGGCGGCGGGCGACGAAATCGGGGCGGGCCAGCGCGAGCGCCTCGGCGGGGTCACTGGCGGGGCTGGCGCCGATCACGCCCGTCAGCTTGCCCGCCTGCCCTGCCCAACCCTTTGCGATCCCCGCTGCGGCTGAGCTGCGCGGCGTCCGGTCGCTGCGCCAGCGGGAGAGGCGTTGCAGCAGGTCCTCCCCGCGCCCGCCCAGCCCGCGTTCCTGCAACAGCATGACCAGCCGCGCCGAATCCTCGCCAAAGCCTGCCGCCGCGCCATGGAGCACGGCGGCGGCTTGGTCCGGAGCCATCGGCAGGCTCGCGATGGCCTCACCCAGCGGGGTGATGCGCCCCTCAGCCAGCGCGCCCAATGCCTCAAGCGAACGCCTTGCGGCGGCAACCGAGGCCTCGGGCGGCGGGTCGAGCCAGGGCAGGCCCGCCGGGTCGGCTGTCCCCCACTTCGCCAGCCTCAGCAGCAGCGGGGCGAGATCGGCCTGCATGATCTCGGCGGGCGCGAAGGGCGGAAGGCCAGCATGCGCGGCCTCCTCCCACAGCCGGTAGGCAACCCCCGGCCCCTGCCGCGCCGCACGGCCCGCGCGCTGCGCCGCTGAAGCCTGCGAGGCACGGCGGGTGACGAGGTGGGTGGTGCCCGCCGCCCGGTCGAATTCGGCGAGGCGGGCAAGGCCGCTGTCGACCACAACGCTCACCCCGTCGAGCGTCAGCGAGGTCTCGGCAATCGCGGTGGCGAGCACGATCCGGCGACGGCCCTCAGGGTCGCGGCGGATGGCGAGGCGCTGGGCTGCTGGTTCGATCTGACCGTGGAGCGCGTGGATCGGGGTGCCGGCAAGGCGCGCTTCAAGCCGCTCACGCACCCGCTCGATCTCGCGCACGCCGGGGAGGAAGGCGAGGACGTCGCCCGCCTCCCCGCGCCAGGCGGTCATCACCGCCGCCGCCATGCGGTCCTCGACCGCTTGCGAGCTATCGCCGCCAAGCCACTTGATCGTCAGGGGAAAGCTGCGCCCCTCGCTCTCGATCACCGCCGCACCTTCGCCCAGCAGCCGGGCAAAGCGCGCGCCGTCGATGGTTGCGGACATGACCAGCACCCTCAGGTCCTCGCGCAGCACCGCGCGCGTCTCAAGCGCCAACGCGAGGCCGAGGTCGCTGTCGAGCGCGCGTTCGTGCGCCTCGTCGAAGAGCAGCGCGGAGACGCCGGGGAGTTCGGGGTCGTCCACCAGCCGGTTCACGAGGATGGCTTCGGTGACGACGAGGATGCGGGTGCGGCTCGAAGCCTTGTTGTCGAGCCGGGTCATGTAGCCCACCGTCTCTCCGCAAGCCTCGCCCAGCATCTCCGCCATGCGCTCGGCGGCGGCGCGGGCGGCGACGCGGCGAGGCGAGGTGAGGATGATTTTGCCGGTGCACCAAGCCTCGCCGAGCAGGTCCGGGGCGACGGCGGTGGTCTTGCCCG
>JBJTSG010000026.1:0-6821 GCA_046076505.1 Erythrobacter sp.
CGGCCCGGTCCATTTCCCGACCCAACCGGCATAGGACGGCGCCGCCGTGGCGGCAGGCGCGGTGGCGGCTGCGGCAGGCGTCGGCGCGGCTTGGGCACCCGTGTCGGCGGCGGGCTTGCAGGCGGCGACAAGAAGGGCGGCGAGCAGCGCGGCTGCGGGCAGTGTCTTGGCGGTCATGGCGATGTTCCCCTGTTGCAGGCACCGCCCTGCTTGGGCCGTCGCCCGCGCGCGGACAATGCAGGCACGCCGCCGACCGCGCTCTCCTGCGACCGCCCGCGCCTCGCCCGCGGCAACCGGCGGCCCTGACTGCCCCCACAGCGATCGTCGGGCGGAGCATCCGGCGGCCAAGCGCAAGTGCGCAGGCGGCAAGATCAAATGGTTTGGCGTTGCCTCCGTCACCGGTGTAGCAACCCCGCGCAACACAATTGCAGGGGATGGCATCGATGTCGAACTCGCCCTTGTACAAGGCTCGCGTGCTCGTGCTCGAGGACGACTTCTACCAAGCTGAGGATTCGCGCAGTCGCCTCTCCGAAGCCGGCGCCGATGTCGTGGTGATGACGGGGACCACCCGCGGCGCGCTGGCCTCGCTCGACAAGGTGCCGATCGACATCGGCCTGCTCGACGTGAACCTCGGCGGCGTGAAGTCCTTCGATGTCGTGCGGGCGCTGCGCGAGCGCGGCGTGCCGGTGCTGCTGCTCACCGGGTACGAGCCCTTCGTGCTGCCCCCCGATCTCACCGACACGCCAATGATCACCAAGCCCGCCGACTGGGATGCGGTCATCGCAAGGCTCGAGGAGCTGCTCGCCTGAAGCGTGCGCGAGAAATCAGAATGCGATCAACCCACGCAAGTTTCTTGCCCGGCTAACCCTTTTTATGCCTTTTGTGCCCGCGGCGCCTATGTCTGGCATGTCCGATGCCGGAGAATACCATGAATTGCCGATCGCTTGCCGCGTGCAGGATCTTCTACCTCGAGGATGATTTCTTCATTGCCGAGGAGACCCGCGAGAACCTCGAGCACGCCGGCGGCTTCGTGGTGGTGTGCGGCAGCGTACCGCGCGCCTTCGAGGTTCTGGAACAGGGCCGCTTCGATGCTGCCCTGCTCGACATCAACATCGCGGGCTCGACCTCGGTGCCCGTCGCGCGGCAGCTGAAACGGGCCGGCGTGCCGGTGCTGTTCGTGTCCGCCTATGATCGCGACATCCTGCCCACCGACCTTGCGACCTGCGGGCTGATCAGGAAGCCCGTCACCCCGGATGTCGTCATCCGCGAGATGGTGGCGCTGCTGCGCAGCCAGGCGCAGAATGACGACGGAACGAACAGCGCCTCGCGGCCATGATCGACAGGTACGCCGGCACCCGCGGCACGGCGATGATCGACCCGCCTGCCGCGGCGATCGCGCGAACGTCCGGCGAAACGCCCCGAAAACGCGACAGGGCGCAGACGCGCAACGTCAACCAATCGCGTTATCTGCGTAGTTAAGAAGGCCTTTCCTGGCGACCTCTCCCGCAACCGAACGAGCCCGTCATTCCGCACCTCCGTCACGTTGCCGCAATTCGACTTGCCCTCCCCGCCCTGGCGGCGCTGGCGCTTGCCGCTTGCGGCGCGGGCAAGGACGACAAGCCCCCGGCCCGGCCCACGCCCGAGGTCGGCTTCGTCCCCGTCGCCGCGAGCAAGGTGCCGGTCGCAGTGGAACTCGCGGGGCGGATCACCGCCTACGAAATGTCCGAGGTGCGCCCGCAGGTCACCGGCCTGATCCGCCGCCGCTTCTTCACCGAGGGCGAGTACGTGCGCGCGGGCGAAACGCTCTACGAGATCGACACCCGCCTCTACCGCGCCGCGACCGCCGAGGCGCAGGCGAACCTTGCGAGCGCGATCGCCAATGCCGAGGCCACCCGGGTGCGCGCGGACCGCCTGAAGCCACTCGCGGAAGCGCAGGCGGTCTCGGCGCAGGAATACACTGACGCGGCCGCCGCCGCACGCCAGGCGCGCGCCGCCGTGCAGCAGGCGCGCGCGCAGCTCCAGACGGCGAACGTCAACCTCCAGTTCACCCGCGTCCCCGCCCCGATCTCGGGTCGAATCGGCCGATCCCTGTTCACCGTCGGCGCGCTCGTCACCGGCAACCAGACCGAACCGCTCGCGGTGATCCAGGGCGTCGACCCGGTGTTCGTCGACATCCAGCAATCCTCCGCCGATCTCCTCGCGCTGCGCCGCGCGCTGGCGCAGGGCGGCGCCGTGCCGGGAAGCACCTCGGTCGCGCTGCTGCTCGAGGACGGCAGCGAATACCCCCAGCGCGGCACGGTCCAGTTTTCCGAGGTGATGGTCAACGCCGCGACCGGCACGGTGACGCTGCGCGCACGCTTCCCCAACCCCGACGGCTTGCTGCTCCCCGGCATGTTCGTGCGCGCGCGTTTCGAGCAGGCGGTGGACACGAACGCGATCCTCGTGCCGCAGGGCGCGGTGACCCGCAACGCGCGCGGAGAGGCGAGCGTCTTCGTGGTCGGGCCCGGCAACAAGGCGGCCGAGCGCAAGGTCAGGGCGGACCGCGCGGTGGGCACCGACTGGGTGGTGACCGAGGGGCTGGAGCCGGGCGACAAGGTGATCGTCCAGGGCCTCGCACGGCTCAAGCCCGGCGCGCCGGTCAGGCCCGTGCCCGCCAGCCAGCCGCAGGTGATCAAGGCGCCTCCTGCGGGCGCCAAGCCGCCGACCAAGCAGTAGGCGGCTCGCGTGTCGCGCATCTTCATCGAACGGCCGATCTTTGCCTGGGTGCTGGCGATCATCACCATGCTGGCGGGGCTCGGCGCGATCTATCTCCTGCCGGTCGCGCAGTACCCCGATGTCGCCCCGCCGCAGGTCAACATCCGCGCGACCTTCCCCGGCGCCTCGGCCGAGACGCTCGAGAATTCGGTCACGCAGGTGATCGAGCAGCAGCTCACCGGGATCGACGGCCTTCTCTATTTCAGCTCGAGCTCCACCTCGCGCGGGCAGGTCACGATCAGCGCGACCTTCGCCAAGGGAACCGATCCCGACATCGCGCAGGTGCAGGTGCAGAACCAGGTGCAGACCGCGCTGCCCCGCTTGCCGCAGCAGGTCCAGCAGCAAGGGCTACGCGTCACCAAGTCCAACCCCGATTTCCTGATGATCGTGGGAGTCTATGACGAGACCGACCGCGCCACGAACATAGATGTGTCCGATTTCCTCGTCTCGAACCTTCAGGACGAGCTTGCGCGGATCGAGGGCGTTGGCGAGACCAATGTCTACGGCTCGCAATATGCGATGCGCGTGTGGCTCGATCCCAACAAGCTTGCCGCCGTCGGGCTGATGCCGGGCGACATCATCACCGCGATCCGCAACCAGAACACCGAGATCGCCGCGGGCGAAGTCGGCGGCTTGCCGCAGCCGGAAAGCAACCGGCTCAACGCCGTCGTGACCGCCCAATCCCGCCTGCGCACGGCGGACCAGTTCAAGGCGATCATCCTCAAGGCCGAGGCCACCGGCGCGTTGGTGCGTCTGGGCGATGTCGCGCGGGTCGAGCTGGGGGCGGAGAATTACGCCGCGTCGAGCCGCATCAACGGCCATCCGGGTGCGGGCCTCGCGATCAGTCTCGCGCCAGGGGCTGACGCTCTGGCCACCGCGGATCTGGTCAAAGCCGCAGTCGAAAGGGCCAAGCCCGGCTTCCCGCCCGGCTACAAAGTCGCCTATGCCAACGACACCACGGCCTTTATCCGCCTTTCCATCGACGAGGTGGTGCAGACCCTGATCGAGGCGATCCTGCTGGTGATCGTGGTGATGTTCGTCTTCCTCCAGAGCTGGCGCGCGACGCTGATCCCGACCATCGCCGTGCCGGTGGTGCTGCTTGGCACCTTCGCGATCTTCTATCTTGCAGGCTTCACCATCAACACGCTGACCCTGTTCGGGCTGGTGCTCGCCATCGGACTGCTCGTGGACGACGCCATCGTGGTGGTCGAGAACGTCGAGCGCCTGCTCGAGGAAAACCCCGAGATGACCCCCAAGGAGGCGACGATCCGCTCGATGGGCGAGATTCAGGTCGCGCTCGTCGCCATTGCGGTGGTGCTTTCGGCGGTGTTCCTGCCGATGGCCTTCTTCGGCGGATCGACAGGGGTGATCTACCGCCAGTTCTCGATCACCATCGTCGCCGCGATGGTGCTCTCGGCGCTGGTCGCGCTGATCCTCAGCCCGGCACTGACCGCCTCGCTGCTGCGGCAGAAACACGCGCCGGAGAGCGCGCGCGGAACGGGTCTGGAGCGCCGCTGGCCGTGGGGCGCCGCAAAGCTCGAGCGCGCGCGCGACTGGTTCAACGACAGTTTCGCGCGGGGAACCAACCGCTATGTCGCCGCGGTACAGCGCGTGGTCGATCGCAAGTTCCTGTTCCTCTCGATCTACGCCGTCGTGGTCGCGGTCCTCGCGATCCTGTTCCTGCGACTGCCGACCGGCTTCCTGCCGACCGAGGACCAGGGCGCAGCGCAGGTGCAGTTCCGCCTGCCCGCCGGCGCGACGCAGGGGCGCACCCGCGAGGTGCAGCTCGGAATCGAGAAATACATGCTGGGCGACGAAGGCAAGAACATCGCCACGATCCTTACCGTGGCGGGCGGCGGCGGCGGGGCGGCGGGGCAGAATACCGGGCAAGGCTTCGTCAACTTCGTCGACTGGGCCGAGCGCAAGGGTGCCGAGAACTCCGCCGATGCGATCACCCAGCGGGCGACGAAGGCGTTCTCCGGCTTCCGCGATGCGCAGGTCAACGTGCTCGTGCCGCCCGCCATCCGCGGCCTGGGGCAGAGCAACGGCTTCACCCTCCAGCTCCAGAACACCAGCGGGATGAGCCGCGAGGAGTTTCTCGCAGCGCGCGACAAGCTGCTGGAAGCCGCGAGCAACGATCCGGTGCTGGCGGGGGTGCGACTTGGCGAGCTGCCCGACACGCAGACGCTCCAGGTCGACATCGACCAGCCGCGCCTTGCGGCGCTGGGATTGAACCAGTCGGACGTCAACACCACGCTCTCGGCGGCGTGGGGCGGCCAATACGTCAACGACTTCATCGACCGCGGGCGGGTCAAGCGCGTCTTCGTCCAGGCCGATGCGCCCTACCGCGCGACCCCGGACGATATCGGCCAATGGTTCGTGCGCGGCAATAACGGCCAGATGGCGCCTTTCTCGGCCTTTGCCAGCACCCGCTGGTCGACAACTCCGACGACGCTGTCACGCTTTCAGGGCTACCCCAGCTTCCAGTTCGACGGGCAGGCGGCCCCCGGAACAAGCTCGGGCGCGGCGATGGACCGGATCGCCGAGCTCGCCGCGCAAATCCCCGGCGTCAGCGTCGCGTGGTCGGGCCTGTCCTTTCAGGAGCGTCTCTCCTCGGGCCAGGCGCCGCTGCTCTACGGGCTGTCGCTGCTGGTCGTGTTCCTGTGCCTCGCCGCCCTCTACGAGAGCTGGACGATCCCCGTGGCGGTGATGCTGGTGATCCCCTTGGGCCTCGTCGGCGCGGTCTTTGCGGTGACGCTGCGGGGGCTGGAGAACGACGTCTACCTCCAGATCGGGCTGCTCACCACGATGGGCCTTGCCGCCAAGAACGCGATCCTCGTCATCGAGTTCGCCGAGCAGGCCGAGAAGCGCGGCGCGCGGGTGATCGACGCGGCGCTCGAGGCCGCGCGCCTGCGCCTGCGCCCGATCCTGATGACCAGCCTCGCCTTCATCTTCGGTGTGCTGCCGCTGGCGCTGTCGACCGGCGCGGGGGCGAACAGCCGCATCGCGATCGGCACGTCTGTGATCGGCGGGATGCTGACCGCGACGGTGCTGGCGATCTTCTTCATCCCGCTGTTCTTCGTGATCGTGCGGCGCACCACCCGCGACACGCTGGGCAAGCTGCGGCGCCGCTGGTTCCAGCGCCGAGACGCCGCGGGGACACCGGCATGAGACGCGCGGCGCTGCTTCCGATGGCACTGGTGGCGGGCGCGGCCCTGTCGGGCTGTTCCATGGCGCCCAAGTACGTTCAACCCGCGCCGCCCGTCCCCGCCTCCTGGCCGGTCGGCGACGCCTATCTCGCGCAGAGCGAGGCAGCGCTTCCGGTGATGAGCTACCGCGAGGTCTTTGCCGACCCGCGCCTTGTCAGTCTGATCGAGCAGGCACTCGCCAACAACCGCGACCTCAGGATCGCCGCCGCCAACATCGAGGCGGCGCGCGCGCAGTATCGCATCCAGCGCAGCCAGCAGCTCCCGCTGGTCAACGCCGACGTCGGCGGCACGCGCTTCGACAACGGCTCGGCAGGCATCACCGGGGGCGGCGCACTCCGTACCACCTCGGGCGCGCGCTACAGCGCCGACATTGGCGTTACCGCCTTCGAGATCGACCTGTTCGGCCGCCTCCGATCGCTGACGGGCGCGGCGCAGAACCGCTTTTTCGCGACCGAGGCCGCCGCGCGCGCGACGCGGCTGACGCTGATCGGCGATATTGCCGACGCGTGGCTCACCTACGCCGCCGACGCTGCGCTGCTGAAGCTCGCCGAGGACACCGCCGTCAACGCCCGCGAGCAGGTCAGGCTGACGCGTCTGAGGCTCGACGGCGGCATCGCGCCGCGCTCGGACCTCAGACAGGCCGAGCAGATTCTCGCCACCGCCGAGGCCGATATCGCGCAGCAGACCACCGCGCTCGCGCAGGACGTGAACGCGCTGCAACTGCTGGTCGGCGCGCCGGTCGATCCGGCGCTGCTGCCGCAGTCGCGCGATTGCTCCGACGCGGCGGTGCGCGCGCTGCCAGCGGGCGTCGATTCGACGATCCTCCTGCGCCGCCCCGACGTGCTTCAGGCGGAATAC
>JBJTSG010000027.1:0-12472 GCA_046076505.1 Erythrobacter sp.
CCTGCGCGGCCGATCAGCACGTGATCGTGATCGGCGAGGCCCTGCACGGGCAGCGCCGCGCGCAGCAGCTCGCGGAAGCGGCGCTTCATGCGGTTGCGGGTGACGGCGTTGCCGATCTTCTTGGTGACGGTGATCCCGAAGCGGATGCCCTGCACGCCGTTCGGCCGGGTCAGCAGCACGAACCCGGCGCGCGCGTTACGGGTGCCGGAGTTGGCCGCGAGGAAATCGGCGCGCTTGGTAAGGGTCGTTATCGGAGGAGTCGCGCTTGCCGCTTCAGTCATTTGTCTGCGCCCTCAAACGCCGGGCGGCGGACATCCGTCCGCCTGGGCTTCGGCCTGACCGGCCGGCGCGCGTTCGCGCTTGCGAACCGCCGCGCGGTTCGAACCGCTCTAATCAGCAGGAGCACGAAAGCAATCGGGCTCCCCGAGGGAGCCCGCAAGGCCGAACGGCCGCCCGCAGCGACGCGAACTTCAGGTCGCACGAGCGAGGATCGCACCCGCGGATGCGGGTGCGAAAAACAAGTTACGCGCAGAGCTTCTTGCGGCCGCGGGCGCGGCGGGCGCGGAGCACCTTGCGGCCACCCGGGGTCGCCTTGCGCGCGAAGAAGCCGTGGCGACGGGCACGCACGAGATTGCTGGGCTGGAAGGTACGCTTCATATCATCCTCGAAAAACACTGGCCGGCGCTTGGAGCCGGGGCGCGCTCTGCAGCGAGCCTCGAAACAGACCGGGGCCGTTATGGGAAAGCGGCGGGCGAGTCAAGCAGACCCGTGAGCGCTGCGGCATAGGCAAGCCGCGGTGCCGGCGCGGGATCGGCGGGGGCTGCGATCGCGGGGGAAGCGGGCAAGCGCAGGGACGGGCGCAGCGACCGCGCAAGCGCCTCGCCCGAGCGGGCGAACGCGGCGCGCAGCGAGGCTTCCAGCAGCGGCGCGATGGTCCGGTTCGCGGCCATGCGCGGGGCTTCGGCCTGGGGCGCGATCCAGCGTGTCATCTCGCTGCCCTTGAGCCACAGCGCACCGGCATGGGGCACCGAGTTGGTCATGGCGTAGAAGGCGCGGGCCTGTTCGGGCGTCATGCCCATGTCGGCATAGTAGTCGAGGTAGAGGCGGTTCTCCGGTGCGTCGGGGGCGAAGTCGGACGGTTCGCGGCCGAGCTCGTCGCGCCACGAGTGGACGGCGAACAGCGCGCCCGGATCGACGGTGCGGCGCGTGCCGGCGAGGAACAGCTCGACCGCACCCGAACGCGCCGAGCCGCCCGCGGGAACGTGGGTGGCGAGCCCCGCGCGGCGGATCGCGCGGCCGAGCCTGAGGTTGGCCAGATCGTGGCTGGTGCCCGGCGCATCGAGGAATTCGATGACGGCGAGGTCCGGATAGGCGGCGAGCATCCGTGCGAAGGCTTGCGGGCTCGCGGCGTCGGTCGGACCGACTAGAGCGACGTGGGTCGCGTCGAGGACCTGGAAGGGGCCGAAGCGGGCGAGGCCGGCGGAAGGCAGCGCGCGGGGCGCGGCGGGGATCAGGCGGGCTTCGGGCTCGTAGACAGTCTCGGTGACGACCGTGTTGCCGCTCCGGTTGACCGTGGTGGTGCGCGGGGCCGCCGCCTCGAAGGCGGTGCGGGCGAGGCTCGCGGGGGCCTCCGACACGCGCACCCATTGCTGGCTCGCCGGGTCCCACTCCTCGACCCAGCGCGTGACCGAGACGACGCGGCCGCCGGCGCTCTGCGCAAACGCCGCCGTGCCCGGAAGGAGCAGCGCAAGAACGGCAAGCAGGAGGCGGGCGGCGCGGTTCATCGCAGCCTGTCTCGCCCGCGGGCCCCTGCCAATTCGCCAAGATTTATCCTTACGAAATGCCTGCGTGGTGCTGCGTAGGCGGGGATCGGAAAGTGTTCGTTGATGCCCAAATCCAACAGTTGGATCGGCGCGGGGCCAATCCAACGCGCGACGCCCCGAAATCGCGATAGCGACTGACTTTCATCAACTTTGCCCTGCGCCGGGAGATGCTCGACAAGTCCCTCGCAACGCTGCACAATCGTGGCTGGGGCAGACGGGGGGGGCAGGCAGCATGGTCGCGCTGGTGAGAACGGTCGCCTACCTCGGGCTCGAAGCCCGGGGCGTGGAGGTGCAGTGCCAGGTCGCACCCGGCCTGCCGCGCTTCACCGTGGTGGGCCTGCCCGACAAGGCGGTGAGCGAAAGCCGCGAGCGGGTGCAGTCCGCGCTCGCCGCGATGGGCCTCGCGCTGCCGCCCAAACGGATCACGGTGAACCTGTCGCCTGCCGACCTCCCCAAGGACGGCTCGCACTACGATCTCCCCATCGCCCTCGCCCTGCTAGCCGCGATGGGCGTGACCGACGCCGAGCAATTGGGCGACTGGATCGCGGTCGGCGAACTCGCCCTCGACGGTCGGGTGGTGGCGAGCCCCGGGGTGCTGATCGCAGCCCTCCATGCAAGCGCGGCGGGCGCGGGCCTCATCTGCCCCGCCGAGCAGGGCCCCGAGGCGCGCTGGGCGAGCGGCGTGCCGGTCCTCGCCCCGCGCGACCTCATGAGCCTGCTCGGTCACCTCAAGGGCTCGCTCGTCCTCCCCGAGCCGCCGCGCGGCGCGGTCGCCGAGGCGGCGGGCAGCAACGACCTCAGGCAGGTGCGCGGGCAGGAAACCGCAAAGCGCGCGCTGGAGATCGCCGCGGCCGGCGGGCACAACCTCCTGATGGTCGGCCCGCCGGGGTCGGGCAAGAGCCTGCTCGCCTCGTGCCTCCCCGGCATCCTGCCGCCGCTCTCGCCCGCCGAGGAGCTCGAGGTGTCGATGGTGCAGTCGGTCGCCGGCACGCTCGAATCCGGCCGCATCAGCCGCGCCCGCCCGTTTCGCGCGCCGCACCATTCAGCGAGCATGGCTGCGCTCACAGGCGGCGGGCTCAAGGTGCGCCCGGGGGAGGTCAGCCTCGCGCATCTGGGCGTCCTGTTCCTCGACGAGCTGCCCGAGTTCCAGCGCCCGGTCCTCGATTCGCTGCGCCAGCCGCTCGAGACCGGCACGGTCGACGTCGCACGCGCCAATGCCCACGTGACCTTCCCCGCCCGGGTCCAGCTGGTCGCGGCGATGAACCCGTGCCGCTGAGGCTACGCGGGCGACCCGGCGAGGAACTGCAACAAGTACCCGCGCTGCATCGGCGACTACCAGGCGCGGCTTTCGGGGCCGCTGCTCGACCGGATCGACCTCCACGTCCACGTCGCCGCCGTCAGCGCGCTCGACATGGCGCTTCCCCCGCCCGCCGAAGGCAGCGCCGAGGTCGCGCGCCGCGTCGCCGCCGCCCGCGCGCGTCAGACCGCGAGAGGGGTACGGTCGAATGCCGAACTCGAGGGCGAGCGGCTCGATCGCCATGCCACCCCCGACGAGGCAGGGCGCAAGCTGCTGCTCCAGGCGGCGGAGAAGCTGCGGCTTTCGGCGCGCGGCTACACCCGGGTGCTGCGGGTCGCGCGCACCGTCGCCGACCTCGCGGGCGCCGAAACGGTCGGCCGGGCGCACATCGCCGAGGCGCTATCCTATCGGCTGATGAGCGGCTAAGGGGCTGCCAAGGCCGCGCACCCCCTCCCTCCGACGCGCCGGCCGACAAGGGCGCGCGTGGCGACGACAACCGATCCTGACACGATGGCTGGCGAAACGCCGCGGGGCCTTGCCGCATTCGTCGCCGCGTGGCGCGATGCGTCGCGGCGGCGCAAGCTCGCGAGCCTCGCCATCGCCATTGCGCTGGAAGGCTTGATCGCGCTGCTGCTCCTCACCCTCGGCGCCAAGATCGCAGGCGACCCGGAAAGCAAGGAGGAGGTCACGACCTTCGAGTCGGTGGAGTTCGCCGCCCCGCCCGCGCCCGAGCGCGAACAGCCGCAGGAGTCCGCCGAGGCCGACACCCCGCAGGAGACAGCGCCGGTGACGCCCGCGCCGCCGATGCGTCCCTCGCCTCTGTCGCTGAACCCGCAGCCCGCCCCGCCGCCTCAGCCGCCGGTTCCTGCGCAGCCGCAGCCCAAACCCGAACCGCAGCCCAGTCCCGCGCCCGCCCGCCCGAAGATCGGCGCGCGGATCAACCCCAACCAGAGCTACGGTCCGGTCGACACCGGCAACCCGCGCACCGCCGGCGACAGCGAGCGGGTCGGCACCGCGCCCAACGGTGAGCCGCTCTACGCCGCACGCTGGTATCGCGAGCCGACCGACCAGGAACTCGCCGGCTACCTCTCCACTGCCCAGGCCCCGTCTGTGGCGCTGATCGCGTGCAAGACGGTGAGCGGCTACTACGTCGAGGACTGCGTGCTGCTCAGCGAGAGCCCCTCGGGCTCGCAGATCGGGCGTGCGGTGCTGGCGGCGGCATGGCAGTTCCGGGTGCGCCCGGCACGGATCGGCGGGCAGGAGCAGTTCGGCAGCTGGGTGCGGATCCAGATCACCTACTCCGTCCGGCAAAGGCAGCGTTAGGCCGGTTTATCCGCCGCGCACTTGCCACCGGCCCGCGCAAGGTGCCTAAAGGCAGGCAGCCAAAGGGGGGGTCTGGCGAGTCGCATCACATGCGATCCGCCGTCGTGCCTCACGTGGCGACGACATAAAGGGGCAATACCATGAATATCTTCAAGGGGCGCGGGCTTGCGCGCACTTTCCTCCTCACCGCATCGACGGCCGCGCTTGCCGTGGGCGGCCTTCCCGGCAATCTGGGTTTCCTGACCGTCCCGCAAGCCGCCGCCCAGGGGGCGAAGCAGGCATCGAACCTGCCCAAGCCCTATGTCTCACGCGCCGTCGATGCCGCGCTGATGGAGCTGACCCCGGCGGTGCGTTCGCAGTTCGGGATCAAGCCCAACGTCAAGGGCGTGCTGGTGATCTCGACCCAGCCGGGCGGGATCGCGGCGCAGAACGGCATCCGGCCGGGCGACGTGATCACCGACATCCGCGGCCGCCGGGTCGACACGCCGCTCGATGTCGACACCCACGTGCTCTACTGGCTCAAGAAGGGCGACACTGCCTTCCAGTTCGTCGGCAATCGCGGTGGCAGCTCGTTCAACGCAGCAGCCCAGATCACTCTGGCGCTGTTCGACGCGGTCATCGACCTCGCCACGATGGGGTCGTGGAGCGCCTATTCCTACGGTGGCTGGAGCTACACCGAGTACTATGAGGAATACAGCTCGGTGATCGTCGAGGAGTACACGTCCTCCGAAACGATCATCGAACAGACGATCGAGTCGTCGAGCTTCGAGACCGAAATGACCTCGGAGGAAACTTCCGTTACCGAGGAGTCCAGCTCCGAGGAGACGTCGGTCAGCGAGGAATCCTCCAGCGAGGAAAGCGCCGAGAGCTCGGAAGAGTCCGAGGATGAGGGCGCCGACGACGCCGATGACGGCGATGACGGCGATGATGACAGCGGTGACGAAGCCGACGATGCTGACGATGACGGCGGCGACGAGGCCGAAGATGATGGCGGGGACGACGATTCGGGTGACGAAGTCGCCGTCGCCTTCGGTCCGGCCAGCCCCTATCTCTCGGCGCTCGCCTGACCCGGCGCTAGCCTGAACCCGCCAGGTGCGCGCGCACCACGGCGATGAAGTCCGGGCCCCAGGTCTCGAGCTTCTTCGTCCCCACCCCGGGAATGCCTGCCAGCTCGGCGAGCGTCTCGGGGCACTGGTGCGCCATGTCGCGCAGCACCGAATCGTGGAAGATGACGTAGGCCGGCAGGCCGTGGGCGCTGGCGAGCTCCTTGCGTTTGGCGCGCAGCGCCTCGAACAGCGGGTTACCGACCGGGTTCGCCATGTCGCCGCCGCCCTGCCCTTCGCGGCGGGAGCGGCGCTGGCGGGGCGGAGGTTCGACGATGCTCACCCCGGACTCGCCCTTGAGAACGCCGCGCGCCTCGGGGCCGAGCATCAGGCCGCCGTGCTCGGTCGCGGCCAGCATCCCGCGCGCGGTGAGCCTGCGGGCGAGCGGGCGCAGCAGCACGGCCTCCTCGCGCCCGACGATGCCGAACACCGACAAAGCATCATGCCCGCGCGCGGAGATCCGCTCGTCGCTCTGGCCGGTGAGCACCTTCTCGATGTGGCCGATGCCGAAGCTCTGCCCGGTACGGTAGACGGCGGAGAGGAGCTTGCGCGCCAGTTCCGTAGCGTCGACCACCTTGGGGGGCGCGAGGCAGTTGTCGCAATTGCCGCAGCTGTCCGCGGGACGCTCGCCGAAGTGCTTCAGGAGGATCGCGCGGCGGCAGGTCGGCGCCTCGACCAGCGCGGCGAGCGCATTGAGCCGCTGCTGTTCGGCCGGGCGCCGCTCGGGCTCGACTTCGGCAAGACGCTGGCGGGCGAGGAGGAAGTCGCTCGCGCCCCAGAACAGGTGCGCCTCGGCCGGGTCTCCGTCGCGGCCCGCGCGGCCGGTTTCCTGGTAATAGGCCTCGATGGACTTCGGCACTCCGGCATGGATGACGAAGCGCACGTCGGGCTTGTCGATGCCCATGCCGAAGGCGATCGTCGCGACCATCACCATGTTCTCCGAAGCGACGAAGGCACGCTGCGCCGCGGCGCGCCGCTCGGGATCGAGCCCGGCGTGGTAGAACAAGGCTTCGCGCCCCGAGCGGGCAATCTGCGCGGCGAGATCCTCGGTCGCCTTGCGGCTCGGCGCGTAGACGATCCCCGCCCCGTCGAGGCGGCGCAGCAGGTCGACGATCTGGCGCGTGCCGTTGTCGCGCGGCGTGATGGCGTAGCGGATGTTCGGGCGGTCGAAGCCGGCGACGATGAGCCCGGCGTCCGGAATGCCGAGCTGCCTCAGGATGTCGGCCCGCGTCGCTTGGTCAGCGGTGGCGGTGAGCGCGAGCCGGGGGACGTCGGGGAAGCGGTCGAGCACCGGGCGCAGCATCCGGTAGTCGGGGCGGAAATCGTGGCCCCACTCGGAGACGCAGTGCGCCTCGTCGATGGCGAAGAGCGCGATCGGTGCGCGCTCCAGCAGCACCTGGAAACCGGCAGTCGAGGCCCGCTCGGGGGCGACATAGAGGAGGTCGAGTTCGCCGCACCGGAAGGCCTCGGCGGTGGCGGCATTGTCGCTATCGGCCGAGGTCATCGAGGCGGCACGAATGCCGGCCGCCTCGGCCGAGCGTATCTGGTCGTGCATGAGCGCGATCAGCGGCGAGATCACCACCGCCGTGCCCGCCCGCGCGAGCGCGGGGATCTGGTAGCACAGGCTCTTGCCCGCCCCCGTCGGCATCAGCGCAAGGGTGTGCTCGCCCGCCATGACGCGGGTGATCACCGCCTCCTGCTGGCCGCGAAAGGCGGTGTAGCCGAAGGTGCGGCGCAGGATGTCGTGGATGTCAGGGGTGGCGACCGCGTTCATGGGCCAGCGCCCTAGCCCAAGCGGCCCGGCATGGGCACCCGGGGCGAGCGGGCTACCCCCGACTTATCGGGCGGCGACCGCCTTCTTCGCGGCGAGATCGACCACGTCGCCGGTGCCGAGCGCGGCCGCCGGAGTCGCGACCGTGCCGTCTGCGCGCCTGCCGAGGTTCGCAGGGCGGACCAGCCACAGGTCCTGCGGACCCAGAATCCGCCCGTCATGGGCAAGGATCGAGACCGGGCCGATCGGCAACCGGTCGCGCTCGTCGACCAGCACCGGGTCCTCGACCACCGTCTCGACGGCGTATTTCTGCCCCCACTGGCGCAGCGCGACCATCGCCGGGAGCAGATCGAAGCCCTTCTCGGTCAGGCGATACTCGATCTTGCGGCGATCGTCGGCGCAAGGTTCGCGCTTGAGGATGCCGTGCTCGACCAGCTTGGCGAGGCGGTTGGAAAGGATGTTGCGGGCGATGCCGAGCTCGGTGAGGAATTCCTCGAAGTGCTTAAGGCCGTTGAAGCTCGCGCGCAGGATCATGAACGACCAGCGTTCGCCCATCACCTCGAGCGCCTGCGGCAATCCGCATTCGATCAGCTCGCGCAGCGGTTCTCTCACGTCACCCATGGTCTTCGGTCCCTTCCCCTTCCGGGGTCGTGTGTAACCGCTTTTGCGGCGGCTCACAAAATTTTTCAGTTTTCAGTTGCAACCCGCAACCTAGTTATCTAGGTAGCGAATAGCAACTGGTTTCGAATCGAAATGTTGCGTTGCAAAACACGGTGACGAAGACCATGGGGCTACGGTCCCGACATGAAAAGGCAAAGGATACCCCGATGATCAACACCCTCTCCTCCCTCCCCCGCACCGGCAAGTTCGCGATCCTCGCTTCGGCGCTGGTCTACACCGGCCTCACCTTCACCGTTGCCACCGGCGCCTCGCCGGTCGAAGCGGCGAGCGCGCCCTACTACACCGCGAAGCTCGCCACCGCCGCGACCGAGACCCGCGCGGTGAGCGACGGCGTGGCCTGGGCGTGCAAGGACGAGACCTGCGTCGCCAACAAGACCTCGGCCCGCCCGTTGCGCGTGTGCCGCGGCCTCAACCGCAAGTTCGGCGAAGTGGCCGAGTTCAAGGTGAACGGCGAACTGCTCGCCGCTGACGAACTGGCCAAGTGCAACGGCTGATCCCGGCCTGACCCGATCCCCTTCGTCCGCAATAGTCCCCAACCTCTCCAACGGACGGAGCTCCACGAGCCCCCGGCGCCCCTGACCCGGAGCGCGCCGGGGGCATTTTTTGTCGCGGGAAGATCAGAGGAAGCCAGCGGCGACCAGCTGCGCCTGCAAGGAGTCGGGGTCGGTAAACAGGTGCGCGTCCCACCCCCGCGCCCGCGCGGCGGCAACGTTTGCGGCATTGTCGTCGGTGAAGAACAGCTCCGCGCCGGCCCTGCCGCTGCGCTGCTCGAGGATTTCGTAGATCCGGGGATCGGGCTTGGCGACCTTCTCCTTGCCCGAGACGACGATCTCCTCGAACAGATCGAAGATCGGCTCGTGCGGGCGTAAGCCGGCAAAGAACTCGTCGCCGAAATTGGTCAGGCAGTAAAGCGGCACTCCGCGCGCCGCGAGCCGGCGGACGATCGCGTGGGAGCCTTCGATCGGGCCGGGGATCGTCTCGTTGAACCGCTCGACATAGGCGCGGATCAACGACTCGTGTTCCGGAAAGAGCGCGATCCGCTCCGGCACCATGTCGGCGAGCGCGCGGCCGGCGTCATGCTGGAAGTGCCATGCCTCCGTGACCACGTTGGCGAGGAACCACGCGCGCTCCTCGGGATCGGCGATCAGCTTCTCGAAGAGCGCCGACAGCTGCCAATGAAACAGCACCCGCCCGATGTCGAACACGACGGCCTTTCGCATTCTCGCGATCCCCAAAAGCCTACGGCCCGCGCTCCGATTAGGAGGCGGGCCGCAAATCCATCAGCCACCCGCCGGGCGGCCGCGCCGGTTCAGCCCTGGCGGGCCTTGAAGCGACGATCGGTCTTGTTGATCACGTAGGTGCGGCCGCGACGACGGATCACGCGGTTGTCGCGGTGACGACCCTTCAGCGACTTGAGGCTGTTGACGATCTTCATGGCTCTTTTCCAAATGCAAAGCGCGCCGGACCGGTCCGACGCGCGGAAATTCAGGGGGTGCCGTTAGCGGCGCGGCGCGCCAGCGTCAATGCGAGTCTGCTACGCTTGCGCCCTCAAGTCGGTCAATTTCCGCTCCCAGGCGAGCGCATGGGCGATGATTGTGTCGAGATCGGCGTTCCGCGGCTCCCATCCGAGCGTCGCCTTGAGCCGCGTGGGGTCGGAGATCAGCGAATCGGGATCGCCCGCGCGCCGCCCCTTGATGCGGCGATCGAGCTTTCGATTCGTCACCCGGTCGACCGCATCGAGCACCTCATTCACCGAAAAGCCGCGCCCGTAGCCGCAATTCATGGTGAGCGAGCGTTCCGGCTGCGCGATCAGCGCCTCGAGGGTCAGCACGTGGGCCGCGGCGAGGTCGCTCACGTGGATGTAGTCGCGCACCCCGGTGCCGTCGGGCGTCGCATAGTCGGTGCCGAACACGCTGACCGACTCCCGCTTGCCGAGTGCCGCCTCGATCGCGACCTTGATGAGGTGCGTCGCCCCCGCGGTCGATTGCCCGCTGCGCGCCTGAGGATCGGCGCCCGCCACGTTGAAGTAGCGCAGCACCCCGAAATTGAGCGGATGGGCGGCGGCGACGTCGGCGAGCATCTGCTCGGTCATCAGCTTCGACCAGCCATAGGGATTGATCGGCCGCTGGGGCGTGTCCTCGGAGACAGCCGCGACCTCGGGGATGCCGTAGGTCGCAGCGGTCGAGGAGAAGATGAAGTGCGCAACCCCCGCCTTGACCGCCGCAGCGATCAGCGCGCGGCTCTTGGCGGTGTTGTTGTGGTAATACTTGAGCGGGTCCTCGACGCTCTCGGGCACCACGATCGAGCCGGCGAAATGCATGATCGCGCCCGTCCCCTGCTCGGCGAAGATCCGCGCAAGCAGATCGGCGTCCTCGATGTCGCCCTCGTAGAGCGGCACGTCCTGCG
Organism: Erythrobacter sp.; assembly: GCA_046076505.1. GTDB lineage: Bacteria > Pseudomonadota > Alphaproteobacteria > Sphingomonadales > Sphingomonadaceae > Erythrobacter. The sequence goes on from JBJTSG010000027.1 coordinate 10,405, forward strand.
GAACCGCGAAGCGGAACCCAGTGGTGAGGTTGTCGATCACCGCCACCGGCCAGCCTGCGTCCTTCAGCGCGAGAACCGCATGGCTGCCGATATAGCCGGCCCCGCCGGTGACGAGGACGGAGAGTTTGTTTTTTGTGGTCATGGCGCGGCCCCTTAGCACGAAAAGCGACAAGAAAATCTCAACCGGAAGCTCTCAAACGCAAGCTGTGCACAGGTCGGGCGCACGCCTATGATGAGCGCTCCCGCACAAGGACACCGCCCATGCCTCGCCTTGCCCTCCTCACTCTCGCCCCTGCCGCCATGGCGCTGCTGTCGGCCTGCGCGACCACGCCCTATACCGGCCCGGTGGAGGTCACCCGCTTCGTCGCACCGGCCCCGACCGGCCTCGGGCGGGGGCCGATCCTGGTCTATTTCCCCGATGAGGTTTCCAATGGCGCCGCCAAGGCCGCCATCAGGGCTGCGCTCGAAGGCGAGTTGCAACGGCTGGGATACACCATCGTGACGCGGGAAGGGCGCGGGATCCAGGTCGCAGCCGTGCGCACCGCACGGAACCCGATCGCGGCCGCCCCAGCGGGGCGCAATGGGCCGGTAAACATCGGGGTCGGCGGCGGAACGGGCAGCTTCGGCTCGGGCGTCGGGCTTGGGGTCGGGATCAACCTTGGCGGTGGGCGCGAAGGCCCGGCCGTGGTCACCGAACTGTCGGTGCGGATCACCGATGATGCCAACGCCGCCTTGTGGGAAGGCCGCGCGCAGATCGCCACGGGCATCAAGTCGCCCTACTCGCAGGTCGACACCAGCGCCCGGACCCTCACGGCGGCCTTGTTCAAGGACTTTCCCGGTGGCAATGGCGAGACCGTGACGATCGACGTCAGGAAGCTTCAAGGAACCAAATGAGCGCGCTTTTCATCGATGCCGACTTCGACAGCGGCAATATCGAAGTGGTGGGGATCGAGGGGCGGACCGCCCGCCTCGCGATCAACCGCGATCACATGTCCGAGTTCTTCCAGTGGTTCCACTTCCGTGTCAGCGCGCCTGCGGGCGAGGAGGTCGTGCTCAAGCTCACCGGCCTCAACGCCAGCGCCTATCCGGGCGGCTGGCCCGACTACGACGCCTGCGTCTCGGAAGACCGCGAGTACTGGACCCGCGCCAGGTCGGCCTACGACAAGAACGAAGAGGGCGGCACGCTGACGATCCGCTACCTGCCGGCGGGCGGGGTGTTCTGGGTGGCCTATTTCGCGCCCTATTCGATGGAGCGCCACCACGACCTTATTGCCGATGCGGCGTCGTGCGAGGGCGTCGACTACGTCCGGCTCGGCACCAGCCTCGACGGGCAGCCGATCGACTGCCTCGAGATGGGCGAGGGCGAAACGCAGGTGTGGCTCTACGCCCGCCAGCACCCGGGCGAGACCCAGGCCGAATGGTGGATGGAGGGCGCGCTCGAATGCCTCACCGACCCTGCCGACCCGGTGGCGCGGGCGCTTCGCGCCAAGTGCCGCCTCCACATCGTCCCCAACTGCAACCCTGACGGCTCGCGCCGCGGACACCTGCGCACCAACGCGGTCGGCACCAACCTCAACCGCGAATGGGCCGAACCCTCGCCCGAGAAGTCGCCCGAAGTGCTCGCGATCCGTAACCGCATGGACCAGACCGGGGTCGACTTCGCGATGGATGTCCACGCCGACGAGGCGATCCCGGCGGTGTTCCTTGCCGGTTTCGAGGGCATTCCCTCGTGGAAGGAGGATCAGGGCGAGGGTTTCTACCGCTACCAGCGCATCCTCGATCGCCGCACGCCCGATTTCCAGACGAAGCTCGGCTATCCCAAGGCCCCGGCGGGCCGCGCGAACCTCAGCATGAGCACCAACCAGCTTGCCGAGCGTTTCGGCGCGGTGTCGATGACGCTGGAGATGCCCTACAAGGACCTCGCCGACTTCCCCGAGCGCCTTGGCGACCGCGACGGTCTCGGCGCACAGGGCAAGGCCGTAGCTCGCGTTCTCGACATTGCATCCGGTGATGACCGCGCCGTCATCGAACAGCAGGGCGGCGCCCACGGGATAGTCCGAATAGGGTG
>JBJTSG010000028.1:0-6910 GCA_046076505.1 Erythrobacter sp.
AGGCATCCGCCGCCCAGCGCAAAACCAAAAAGGAGAACGTCCAGCCCTTGACCAAACCCAAGTCCGAGCAGGCATAGCCACCCACAACCCGGGTCACTTCTCGATGAAAATCCCGGGTCAAATCTCAACGGAAATCTACAAGAAGAGGGGGTGTGGGGGAGCGGCCATGCTTCTTGCTCATCACAGCGCATGCGGGCGCGTCCAGCACGATTTTCTTGTGCCCTCGGCGAGCCGTGCCGTCACCTCAGCGCTTCGCGAGGTCCTCCTCGATGCGCGCGAGGAAGTTTGCCGTCGACCAGTCGAAGTCACGCATCGCGATGTCGGGTTCGTAGTGCTCGCCGTTACCGCGAGCACGATCGACATACATCTTCATCGGGATGATTGCGTAGGCCATGCCCGAGGGCAGTTCGGGGGTGCGCACCTCCATATAGGTCGAATCTGCGGAGGAGGGCGCGCCGATCAGCCTCGTGTTGGGAAAGAGCTTGAAGACGTCGATCGCGTCGAGACATGCGCTCGCGCACTGGCCGGGGACGACGACATAGACCGGCGCCTTGAGCAGCGGTTCGGGCGCGGGGCCGGTGGCGGCACCGGACGGCGACAAGTCCGGCTCGACGAACCAGGTGTCGCCCTTGGCGATGGCGGCCTCGAACATCGGCACAAACTGGGCGACGAGCTCCGCCGTCTGGAGGTCGCCCTGCTTCTTCAGCAGCTCCTCGAACTTGCGGACCTCGGCGAGGTTGCCGGGCGTCGGGCGCCACCAGGTCTGCGTCTTGGCCGAGCGCGCGTTGGCCCGCGCCTCGACCGCTTGCTTGCCCCAAAGCGCTTCGGCCACGCGCCGGCTCCACGAGGAGGATCCGCCGTCGTTGAAGCGCAAGTCGAGCACCACCGCCCGCGCGCCGCGCAGTGCCTCGGCCTTGGCGGCGAGGTCTGCATAGAGCGCCTTGTAGGCGGCGACGCCGGCTTCGTCCGGGCTGAAATCGGGCATGGCGATCCACTGGATGCCGGGTGCGCGCTCGGCGAGGCCGATCGGCATGCGGTCGCCGTTGCTCGATCCGTCGCGCCATTCCCCGTAACTCGCCGCGACGGGAGACCAACTGAGCTTGCGGCTTTCCGCGCCCCCCTTCGCGTCGAGAAAGCGGCAAGTCCGTGGCAGGGTGACGAAGGGGTTGCCGTCGTCGACGAACAGGCGCCTCGCCGAAGACCACCACTCGCCGGGCACTCCGCCGCCGCTGCGCCAGCCGAAGATGTTGGTCTTCACCAGCTCTGCGACAGGCCGGCCATCGCAGCTCTCGATCCGGCTGCCAGCGGCGGGGCCGCCGTCTTCCGCTTTGTAGACGTACATCGCATCGCCCCGCCATGCCGCGACGAAACCGGGCCACCGCACCGGCGGCTCATAAGCGGTGGGGAGCGCCGCGAAGGCACCCGCGTGCCCGTCGTCGAGCACCGCCCGGAACTTCTGGAGGCTCGCCTCGAAGCCGCCGGGGGTGGTCGCCCGGCGGGCATAGGCGAGCGCCTCGTCTCGCGCGCGTTCGAGCTGTTTGGGAAAGCCGGGATTGGCAGGATCGTGCATCCCGGGATGGTTCGCCTTCGTCTCGGCATAGGCCGCTTCGACGTCGGACACCGCCAGGGCCGACCAGTCGGGCGGGGCCGCCGGGGTCTCGGCGGCGGCCGGTGCGGCGAGGAGGGCGAGGCAAAGGGCAAGGTGTCTCACGGCAATCTCCCGTTTTCCCGTTCCCCTAGCGCGGGTCGGGCGGGGTGGGGAGTGGCGGATCGACGAAAGCCCTTTGGGTGCTCGACGCATGGCGGCTCGCCGCGTCCCGCGCCCGGCTTGCGGTGCCTGCTGGAACGCCCATCGCCCGCTCATGTTCGACCCCTCTCAGGCGAAGGAGAGAAGACATGGCCGACAATCTCAAGGCGGGCGACAAGGTGACGTGGTGGAGCCACGGCGGCACAGCGCACGGCAAGGTAGTCAAGAAGCTGACGGGCCAGACCCAGATCAAGGGCCACCAGGTCGCCGCCTGCGAGGACAATCCGCAGTATCTCGTCGAGACCGACGACGGCAAGTGGGCCGCGCACAAACCCTCCGCTCTGAAGAGGGGCGGCGACGAGGGCCAGAGGTGGGCCGAGAGCAAGGCCAAGTCGCTCGACAGTTGACCCTCCGGCGAGCGCCTGCCAAGCGCGCGGCCCATGACGGCGTACAAGGAAGGCGACCCCACCACCCTCGCGCGGCTCTACGGCCGCTCGGTCGGCAAGAAGCTGCGCAAGGGACAGCAGGCGCTGGTCGACACCCTGCTCCCGCAGATTTCGGTGCCGGTCGAGGGCCCGGTGACGAGCGCCGCGCTGTTCGGTGATGATCGCCCGCTGCACTTCGAGATCGGCTTCGGCGGCGGCGAGCACCTCGCCTACCGGGCGGACCTCCTCCCCGACCACGGCTTCATTGGCGCTGAGCCCTTTGTCAACGGCGTCGCCCAAGCGCTGACCCACATCGCCGACCAGCGCCTTGCCAATGTGCGGCTGCATCATGGCGACGCGCTCGAGGTGCTCCAGCGCGTGCCCGATCGGGCCCTGACGATGCTCTACCTCCTCCACCCCGACCCCTGGCCCAAGGCGCGCCATGCCAAGCGGCGGATGATGAACGACGGACCGGTGAAGCTCATCGCCGACAAGCTGAAGCCCGGTGGCGAGTTCCGGTTCGGCACCGACCATGCGGTCTACCTGCGCCACGCGCTCATGGTGATGCTGCGCCACACGGACCTTTTCGAGTGGGTGGTGGAGAAGCCCGCCGACTGGCAGGTGCGCCCCTCCGGCTGGCCAGAGACCCGCTACGAGCACAAGGCGCGGACCGTCTACGACCACGAGGTCTGGTATTTCCGCTTTCGCCGGCGGTAATGCGGTCCTCACATAGGTGATGCCGGCAAGCCTAGCGCGGCGCTAGTCCCGGTCGCGTGATCCGCTGGCTCTTCCTCGCCGCTCCCTTGCTGCTCGCCGGCTGCGCTACTCTGGACCGCCGCGCCGCACCTCCCGCGTCCCGCATTGCGATCGATGCCGATTTTCCGGACCCGGCGGTGCTGCGCGCGGTGGACGGGGCCACCTACGCCTATGGCACGCAGGGCGAGGTGGAAGGGCGGATGCGCAACATCCAGGTCGCGCGCTCGGCAGACCTCGAGCGCTTGGAGCGGCTCGCCGACGCTCTGCCCGTGAAGCCCGCCTGGGCTAGCCGGACACAGGACTTTTGGGCACCGCACGTGGCCGAGGTCGGTGGGCGCTATCTCCTCTACTACTCGGCCAAGCCCGATGCGGCGCTCGAAGACCAAGAGAAGGGCCTGTGCCTCGCGGTCGCCACCGCAGACCGGCCGGAGGGGCCGTTCACCGACATGGGCGCGCCGCTGCTGTGCGGGCCGGGCTTCGTCAACATCGACCCGATGCTCTTCCGCGACCCGGCGAGCGGCAGGCTGCTGCTCTACTGGGGCTCGGGCTTTGGGCCGATCAAGGTGCAAGAGATGCGCGCGGACGGCCTCGGCTTTGCACCCGGAAGCGCGCCCATCGACCTCGTCGCGCCAGTGGCGACCGAGGATCCTGCCAACTACCGCCGCCTCGTGGAGGGGGCATGGGTTACCCTGCACGGCGGCTGGTACTACCTGTTCTTCTCGGGCGACAATTGCTGCGGCCCCAAGGCGCATTACGCGGTGCTGGTCGCCCGCTCGCGGAGCCCCGCCGGGCCCTTCGAGATCAAGCCCGAGAATGGCGGGGTGATCCTCGCCGCCTCGCTCGGATGGACGGCGCCGGGGCACAACTCCGTTGTGGAGCGGGACGGGCAATCCTTCATCCTCTACCACGCCGTCGACGACGCCAGGCCGAAGAGCCGCGCCGCGGACGAGGTCAACACCCGCCGCGTAATGCTGGTGAGACGGTTGGTCTGGGAGGACGGCTGGCCGCGCGTCGCGGACTAGCGGCGCGTCCGCCACCACGGCAGCAGCGCGAAGATCACCTGCCCGGCGAGCCCCAGCACTGCCTCGGGGCGGGCAAGACCCGCGAGCCAGCTTGCGGGGGATTCGCCGTTCAGCAGCCCGGCCAGCGCACACTCCGCGGCCATCAGCAGCGCGAAGGCGACCGCGCCCGCCACAAGCGCATCTCGCTGATCGGCAATGGCAAATCGCCGCAGCAGCGACCCGCTCGCGAGCCAGCTCGCCGCCAGCATCACCGGGAGTTCCAGCAAGGTCGCCGGCACCGCGCCTAGCGCCGGCGCGATCCACACCACCCGCAGCGTGCCGAGCACGAAACCGAGGGCGAAGATCATCGCCCAGTAGGACACCGCTGCTTTCGCCACCCGCATTGCCGCCGTCCCCAACACTCCGCCGCAAGGCCTCCGCGCCTCGTCCCTTCGGAACCCCTCTTACCCACCCATGACGGGGCGTGGCCAGACGGCCGCGCGCAACATCGCCGCCGGACCCATGCACCCGACGGAAAACCCATGACCATCAGCACCTTGAAAGACCTTTACATCGACCAGCTGCAGGACCTCTACAGTGCCAACCGCCCGGCCTTGCAGGTGACCCGCGAGCTGGCCGGGGCGGCGAGTTCGGCGCAGCTCAGGGACGCGCTCGAGGCGGGCGCGGAAGGGATCGAGCAGGGGATGGACCAGCTCAAGTCCTTGATCGAGAAGCATAATGCCAATCCGCGCGGCGAGCATTGCCGCGGCATGGAGGGCCTAGTCGCCGAAGCGCGGGCGCATGGCGTGGAGGCGGATTTCTCTGACGAGGACGTGCGCGATGCCTCGATTATCGCGCAATATCAACGCATGACCCACTACGGCATCTCGGGCTACGGCACGGCGCGGGCCTTCGCCGCGCGGCTCGGCCTCGACGACGAGGCCGGCGTGCTCGAGATGTGCCTCGAGGACACCCGCAGCGGCGACCGGCACATGACGCAGATCGCCTCGGGCGAGGTCAACAAGGCCGCCGCTGACGCCCGAACCACTCTCTAGTGTCGCGTCAAATGGCGCAAACCCCGGGGTGTGAGGGGGGTGTCGGAGGGGTGTCGAGCCCCCTTCGCGCCCCCTTGGCGCCGGCTTGCGGGTGTCTCGTCGCCGCTCAGCCGACGATGCCCGCGGTCGCCAGCACCGCCAGAGTCAGCACGTCGGGCACCGCCGCGGTCATCTGGACGATCTGCACCGGCTTCTCCATTCCGATCAGCATCGGGCCGATGGTCGCGTTGCTGCCCAGTTCGCGCAGCAGCTTCGCCGACAGGTTCGCCGATTGCAGCCCCGGCATCACCAGCACGTTCGCCGGGCCCGACAGGCGGCTGAAGGGATAGAGCGCCATGACCTTGGGGTTCAGCGCCGCGTCGGGCGCCATCTCGCCCTCGTATTCGAAGCCGGGCTCCTCGCGGTCGAGGATCGCCACCGCCTCGCGGATGCTCCCGAGCCATTGGCCCGAGGGGTTGCCGAAGGTCGAGTAGGAGAGGAACGCCACCCGTGGCTCGTGGCCCATGCGGCGCGCGACCGCAGCGGTCTCGCGTGCGATGTGGGCGAGCGCCTCGGCATCCGGGCGCTCGTTGATCGTGGTGTCGGCGAGGAAGGTCGTGTGGTTCTTGCCGATCATCATGTGCACGCCGAAGGGCACCCCCTCCTTCTTGGCGTCGAGCACGAGGTTCACCTCGCGCACGGTCTGCGCGAAGGTCCGGGTCATGCCGGTGATCATTGCATCGCCATGCCCCAGCGCGACCAGCAGCGAGGCGAAGACGTTGCGGTCCTGATTGACCATGCGCCTGACGTCGCGCTCGGTGTAGCCGCGCCGCTGGAGGCGCTTGTAAAGATAGGCGACCATCGCCGGCACGTGCTCGCTGTCGGCCGAGTTCTGGATCTCGAAGCTTCCCGGATCGCCCACCGAGAGCTGATGCAGCTTGTCGAGCACCGCCTTGGTGCGCCCCACCAGGATCGGGGTGCCGTAGCCGTAGTCGCGGAACTGGATCGCGGCGCGCAGCACCACCTCCTCCTCGGCTTCGGCGAAGACCATCCGCTTGGGGTTGGTGCGGGCGACCTCGTAGACGCCCGAGAGCACCGAGGTGGTCGGGTTGAGGCGCGAGCGCAGTTGCAGGCGGTAGGCGTCGAAGTCCTCGATCCGCGCCTGCGCCACGCCCGAATCCATCGCCGCCTTGGCCACCGCCGAGGAGACCACCTCGATCAGCCGCGGATCGAAGGGCGCGGGGATGATGTAGTCCTTCCCGAACTTGTGGTTCTTCCCGTAGGCGCTGGCGACTTCTTCGGGCACCTGCTGGCGGGCGAGCTCGGCGATCGCCTGGGCGGCGGCGACCTTCATCTCCTCGTTTATGGTGGTCGCCCGCACATCGAGCGCGCCGCGGAAGATGAAGGGGAAGCCGAGGACGTTGTTCACCTGGTTCGGGAAGTCCGAACGCCCCGTGGCGATGATCGCGTCGGGACGGACGGCCTTGGCCTCGTCGGGCATGATCTCGGGGACGGGATTGGCCATCGCGAAGATGATCGGCTTGTCGGCCATCTTCTCGACCCAGGCCGGCTTCAAGGCGCCCGCCGCCGAGAGGCCGAGGAAGATGTCGGCGCCGACGAGCGCTTCCTCGAGGCTGGTGGCGCCGGTCCCGACAGCGTGGGCGCTCTTCCACTGGTCCATGCCCTCGCGGCCCGGGGTGAGCGGCCCGGAGCGATCGCACATGATGACGTTATCATGCTTGACGCCCATCGCCTTGATGAGCGCGGTGCAGGCGATGGCGGCGGCGCCGGCGCCGTTGACCACAACCTTGACCTCGCGGATGTCGCGGCCGGTCAGGTGGCAGGCGTTGAGGAGCCCGGCGGCGGTGATGATCGCGGTGCCGTGCTGGTCGTCGTGCATGATAACGTCATCATGTGCGATCGCTCCGGGCCGCTCACCCCGGGCCG
>JBJTSG010000029.1:0-11065 GCA_046076505.1 Erythrobacter sp.
CTCCGGGATGGTCGGCGAAGGCCTGCACGACGGCGCGGGCATGGGCGAGTTCCGCCGCGCTTGGGGTGAAGGCGGCATTGATCGGCTCCACCTGGGCTGGGTGGATTGCCAGCATCCCGCGAAAGCCCTGCGCGCGCACCCGCCGGGCGCGCGCCGCCAGTGCGTCCAGATCGCGGAATTCAGGCTGCACGGTCTCGATCGGGGCGACGCCCGCCGCCGCCGCGCCGATCAGGCACAGGCTGCGTGCCATTTCATAGGTGTGGGAGTATTCGCCGTCCGGCCCGCGCTGCTCGCGCGCACCCAGCGCCGAGGAGAGGTCCTCCGCCCCCCAGCTCATGGCTACCAAGCGTTCTTTGCCGGGGAAAGCGCCGACATAGTCGCCGGTCTTGAACATCGCTGCCGCCGTCTCGGTGACGAGCGCGGCGATCAGCGTGCGGCCCAGCGGAATGCCGTTCGCCGCCTCAAGCGCGGTCAGATAGTGGTGCAGACGGGTGATGTCCGCCGAACCTTCCGCCTTGGGCAGGAACACTCCGCCTGGGCGCGAAGGCATGATCGCGGCGAGATCGGCGATGCAGTCGGCGGTGCTGACCGGATTGATCCGCGCCCACAGCCGCGCTTGGTTCGCCGAGGCGGCGATGTGCTCGGCGACCATCGCGCGGGCCGCCGCCTTGTTCTCGGGCGCGACCGAATCCTCAAGGTCGAGCAGCGCAATGTCCGCCGCGCTGGCTTCGGCCTTGCCCATCTTCCTTGCGCTGTCGCCGGGCGCGAACAGCCACGAGCGCATCCGGGGCGCGGCGGGGGCGGGATGGGTCATCGACGGGTCCTCTCTGCTCGCCCCAGCGCTTACGAAGCGCGGCCGGGCCCGGCAAGCCTTAGAACGAGCCCTCGATATCGAAGCTGAAGATCGTTCCGAAGCGCCGGTCGCGGCGTTCGCTGAACAGGATGCGGTTCGCCGCGCGGTCGGCGAAAACGGTGCGGCTGAAGCGGTCGCGCTGGTCGGTGAGGTTGCCGACCCGGGCGCGCACGGTCATCCCGAACACGTCCTTGTTCTCGAGGAAGGCGAAGATCTGCGCGAAGGTCGGGTTGTTGAGCGACACCTCGTCGAGCCGCACGTTGCGCGCGACCTTCTGCCAATCGCCGCGCGTGCCGAATGCCCAATCGGTGCCGGGCAGGTCGTGGCGCAGGCGGAATTCGGTCGAGAACAGCTCGTTGTTCGAGATTTCGCGCAAGGTGCCGAGCACCGGGTCGCGCACCGCGCTCTCGGCCCAGCCCAGCGTCAGGTCGATGCGGGTGCCGCGCCAGCCCATTCCGTCGGACAACAGTGTTGCCTTGCCCTCGATCCCGTAGAGCCGCGCCGAGGGGATGTTCCCGGGCGCCTGCCCACCGCCGGGCAGCGGAATCTGGTCGACGACGTCGGTGAGGAATTCGTAGTAGCCGCTCACCGTCAGGTTGCCGAGCTTGCCCATGCGCCAGCTCGCCTCGGCATCGATCACCCAGCTCTGTTCGGGCCTGAGTTCCCCGTTGCTGCCGTTGGTGCGGTCCTGGTCGAGGTCGACCGAGGAGATGAAGTCGAGGAAGTCGAGCTGGCCGACCTTGCGCTCGATGCGCCCGGCGAGATTGAGATCGGGCGTCGCCTTCCAGTCGAGCGAGACGAAGCCCTTGGGGCGCCAGAAGCTGCGGGTGCGGCCGAACGGGCCGGACTGGCTGATCCGCGAATACTCGCCCCCGGCCGAAACCTGCATCTGGAGGTCGCTTGCGAGCTGGCGGCTCCAGGTGAGGCGCGCGTCAGCCCGGTCCTCGGCGACGTCGGCGGTGGCACCGGCAAGATTGACAGGCTGGAGGACCCCCGCCGCATCGCGCTCGGCGAGCGAGGAGACGATGGCGAGGGTATTGCGCGCCCCCTCGAGCGCGGCGACGAGGTTCCCGCCGCCTGCCTTCACCGTGTACTCCGTGCGCAGGATCGTCTCTCCCTCGTCGGCGTCCTGCACGAACAGCGAGCCTTGCGGCGCGCGGCCACCGGCGAAGGTCGTCACCACGGCATTGGTGAAGGGGCTGTCCTCGCTGCGGTGATAGCCGATCAGCTTGAGGAGGCCGGGACCGAGGGGGAATTCGTAGTCGGCGCCGAGCTCGTAGTTGAATTCATCCTCGGTGCGCCGCAGGTTGCGGAGGCGCTCGAACACCCCGCCCGGCGTGCGCTGGAGAGATGTCTCGGTCTCGCGATAGATCAACCCGCCGACTTGGCCGGTGAGGTTGAGGATGTTGCCATTCGCGGCAGTGCGCGCATAGGAACCGGTCAGCGCGAGGCGGTCGGAGTTGAAGTTCGCCTTCTCGTCGCGCAGCGCGATCAGGCGCCCGGCGCCGTCGAACACCTGTTCCGGGCCCTCGTTGCCGCGGCGGTTGGAATCGTTGCGCAGCTGGAGCGTCCACTCGCTCTTCTGGCCGCCGCCCGCGAGCGCGACGCTCCCGGCGAAAAGCCGCGCCGGGGTGCCGAAGCTGCGGAACTCCGGCTGATAGCGAAACTGCCCCGAGACCCGCCCGCTTGCACTGGTGACGACGTTCAACACCTGCCCGGTGAGCCCGCCGATGCCGAGGCTCGCGCCGTCGACCAGCTCGAGCCGCACCACGTCCTCTGGCGGGATGCGTCGGAGCGCCTCGACCGGGCCGTTGGCCTTGCCCGAGATGCGCCGCCCGTTGACGAGCACGTTGGTGTCGGCTGCGCCAAGGCCGCGCGCGTCGTCGCCGCTGCGGATCGCGAAGCCGGGAACGTTGCGCGCCATGTCGTAGGCGTTGCGCGGGGCGAAGCGGGCAAAGTCCTCCGGCGTGAAGGTGCTGCGGGTGGTGAGGGGGGGCGCAGCCGGCGCCTCGCCGGCCGGCGGGACGGCCTCGGCCGGAGCTTGCTGCGCCTCGGCGCGCGCCGGGAGTGCCGCGGCGAGGAACGCGACGGCTGCACCGGCGAGGAGCGAGGGACACACAAAACGAGGACGAACCATCGGCGCGCGCTTGGCCGCTCGCCCGTTGCCTGTCGAGACTTTGGCACAGCACCCTCGTCCAAACGCAATCTGCCATCGACGAACGGGGAGCCGAATCTTCGGGATGAAAAGGTACGCGGCAGGGAGCGCGCGATCGGTGTCTTTCCGTTTGGCGAGCGGCGGGGCTGGCTGTAAGGTCCGCGGCGTTTCCAACCAGCGGGGGCACCGTCCGTGGCAATTGCATTTACCGTCAACGGCAAGCAGGTATCGGTGGAGGCCGAGGCCGACACGCCGCTGCTGTGGGTCCTTCGCGAGGATCTCGCGCTCACCGGCACCAAGTTCGGCTGCGGCATCGCCGCCTGCGGGGCCTGTTCGGTCCATGTCGACGGCGCCGTGACGCGCTCGTGCAGCGTCCCGGTGAGCGAGGTCGCCGGCAAGGCGGTCACGACGATCGAGGGGCTGAAGGCCGCCGACGGCACGCTCCACAAGGTGCAGGCCGCGTGGATTGATGCGCAGGTGCCGCAGTGCGGCTACTGCCAGTCGGGCCAGATCATGGCCGCGGTCGCGCTGATCGAGCAGGTCGGCACGCCCAGCGACGCCCAGATCGACGCGGCGATGACCAACATCTGCCGCTGCGGCACCTATCCGCGCATCCGCAAGGCGATCCTGGCCGCGACTGGAAACGCCGCGGCCGGTCAGGCCGCCGCCGCGACCGCACCGGCTGCTGCTGCCGCCGCCGCTCAGACGGGAGACGCGTGATGGCCGACAATCCCAATCCCGATCTCGACCTGCCCGAAACCGCCGCGCCTGCCGAGAAGCCGAAGAAGAAGGGCGTCAAGCGCCGCATCTTCCTCGCCGGCACGGCGCTGCTCGCCGGCGGCGCGGTCTTCGGCGTGTGGTGGTCCGACAAGTCCGCCGGCAAGCGCGCCAACGCGCTGATCGGCGGCGAGGGCAAGCACGCCTTCAACTGGATGACCATCGCCGAGGACGACACCGTCACCGTCTATTCGCCGCATATCGACTTCGGCCAGGGCTCGCAGACCGCCCTCGGCCAGATGCTCGCCGACGAGCTCGACGCCGACTGGAACCGCGTGGTGATCGAGCAGGCCCCGGCCGACACGGCCTTCGCCAACTCAGCGCTCGCCAAGGGCTTCCTGCCGACGATGGCGGGCGACTTCGCCGCAGGGCTGCTGCCCGATGCGGTGATCGGGATGATGGCGCGTTCGATGCCGCTGATGATCACCGGCGGCTCCTCGGCCGTGCGATTCACCGGCGAGATCGCGATGAGGAAGACCGGCGCCGCCGTGCGGGCGGCGCTGATCGCCGAGGCGGCCGACCGGCTGGGCGTGCCCGCGAGCGAGCTCACCACGGCGGACAGCAAGGTCACCCACGCCGCGTCCGGCCGCTCGCTGCGCTACGGCGAGCTCGCCGCGGGGGCTGCTGCACGCGCGCTCGACAGCGATCCGCCGCTCAAGGCCCGCGACCAGTGGAAGCTGATCGGCAAGCCGATCGTCCGCCGCGACATTCCCGCCAAGGTCGATGGCAGCGCGGTTTACGGCATCGACTTCACGCTCCCCGACATGCGCGTCGCCACTGTCGCGGCGGCCCCGGTGCGCGGCGGCAAGCTGCAGTCGGTCGACGAGGCGCCGGCGCTAGCCGTCAACGGCGTCGAGAAGGTCGTGAAGCTCGATGACGCGGTGATCGTCGTCGCCAAGGGCTACTGGCAGGCGAAGAAGGGCCTTGAAGCGCTGTCGCCGAAGTTCACAGATGGCGGCCACGCGGCGATCTCGAGCGCGGCGATTTACGCGGCACAGGGCAAGCTCCTCGACAGCGGCAAGGCAGACAACGAAGGCGGCTCGGGCGATGTCGACGCGGCCTTCGGCGCTGCCGGCGCCAAGGTCGTCGAGGCCGAATACCGCGTGCCCTTCCTTCACCACGCGATGATGGAGCCCTTCGCGCTCACCGGCCACTTCAAGGACGGCAAGCTGCACCTGTGGGGTGGCATGCAGGACCCGCTCACCACCCGCAAGAAGGCTGCGGCGGCGGCCGGGCTCGCTGTCGACGACGTGATCTTCACGCCGATGATCATGGGCGGCGGCTTCGGGCGGCGCTTCCCCGACCTTGTCGAGATCATCGACCAGGTGGCGATCCTCGCCAAGCAGTCGCCCTATCCCGTCAAGCTCGTCTGGAGCCGCGAGGAGGAGGTCACCCACGGCACCTACCGCTGCCAGTCCTCGGCGCGGCTCAAGGGGGCGGTCAAGGACGGCAAGATCACCGGCTTCCGGATGGACTACGCCCAGGCCGACAATGCCGAGAGCGAGGTGCCGTTCTTCTACGACCTGCCCGCCGCCTCGCGCCGCCACTTCGCCTACAAGTCGAACCAGATCGACGGGCCGTGGCGCTCGGTCAACGCGACGCAGATCGGCTTCTATGTCGAGAGCTTCATGGACGAGCTCGCCGCCGCCGCCGGCGAGGAGCCCTACCGCTTCCGCCGCAGGCACCTCGCGCCGGACGGCCGGCACATCAAGGTGCTCGACGAGGTGGTGAAGCGCTCGAACTACGACAGCCCGCTGCCCGACGGCGTCGGCCGCGGCATCGCCATCGTCGAGAGCTTCGGCACGATCGTCGCCGAGGTGGTCGAGGCGACCCTCAAGCAAGACGGCACCCCCAAGGTGCTCAAGGCCTTCGCGGTGGTCGACTGCGGTACGACGGTGAACCCGCTGAACGCCGAGGCGCAGATCATGGGCGGGCTCATCATGGGCCTCTCCTCGGCGATCGGCGAGGCAGTGACGCTCGACAAGGGCGCGGTAGTGCAGAGCAACTTCGACACCTATCCGATCCTCAAGGCGGCCGATGCGCCGCCCTTCGTCGACGTGCACTTCATCGAGAGCGGCGCGAAGACCGGCGGTATCGGCGAACCCGGCCTGCCGCCCGCCTCGCCAGCGCTCGCCAACGCACTCGCCGCGGCGACCGGCAAGCGGGTGCGCACCCTGCCGGTGCTGGCACAAGCAAAGGCCTAAGGTTGGAGGCTTGAGCCTCTCCAGCTGGTCGGCGCTGGTCCTCGCCGGGGGCGCCGGAAGGCGCTTCGGCGGGGGCAAGCTGCTCGCGGACCTCGCCGGCGCCCCGCTGATCCGCAGGGTGGCGGAGCGCCTCGCCCCGGCCGGTTTCGCCGAGGTCGTGGTCGCCGTGGGTGCCGAGAGCGCGGCGCTGCGCCTCGCGCTGGAGGGGCTGTCCTGCCGGATCGTCGCGGCGCCCGACTGGGCCGAGGGCATGGCTGCAACCCTGCGCACGGGGATCGCCGCGCTTGACGCGCAAGCCGAAGGCGTCTGCGTCTTCCTCGGCGACATGCCGCTCGTGCCGGTGGCGTTGTGCCCCGAGCTTGCGGAGGCCGCGCGCGAGGCGGGCTATGCCGCGCGGCCGCGCTTCGCAGGCCAGCCTGGCCATCCGGTCGCCTTCACGCGCGCCGCTTTCGCCGACCTCAAGGCACTGACCGGCGACCGGGGTGCCACCGCTCTGCTCGCCGCGCGGCTTTCGGGCGTCGCCTATGTCGACACGGCCGAACGCGGCGCGCTGGTCGATGTCGACACGCCCGCCGATCTCGCCGCCACGGCGCGGGCCTGGAAGGCCTGAGCGACCTCGGCGATGATCGACAGCGCCACCTCGCGCGGGGCCTTGCCGAAGCCGTGGAGCCCGATGGGGGCGCGCAGCCGCGCGATCTGAGCCGGGGCAACCCCGTGGCTCTCGAGCCGCGCGATACGCCCGCCGAGCCGCGCCCGCGCCCCGATCGCGCCGACGTAGAACGCCTCGCTGGCGAGCGCGGCGGCGAGGCCCCGCTCGTCGTCCTCGCGGTCGTGCGAGAGCACCGCGATGGCGGTCCATGGGTCGGGGACGAGGGCGGCGAGCGCACCGGCCGGCTCGCCGCGGTCGTAGGCAAGGTCGGGGAAGGGCGGCGCCTCCGGGCCTCCGGGTGTGAACAGCACCGCCTCCCAGCCCATCTCTCGCGCCAAGGCGACGGTGGTGAGTGCCGCACCGTCCTCGCCGATCACGACGAGGCGCAGCGGCGGGAGGAAGAGCCGGGTGTAGCGCGCGCCGTCACATGCGTCCGCCGCCGCCTGATCCGACGGCGCGGCATGACGCGTGGTGCCATCGCTCGACCACTGCACCGGGCGGCGCGCGCGCCGCCCTTCGAGCAGCGCCGCGACCGCCGGCTCATCTCCGGCAACCGATTCGACGAGCACGGAAATCCCCGATCCGCAGGCCAGCTTGATGTCGATCCACGGACTGCCCTCGCCGTAGCGCAGCGTGCGCGGCGTGCCCTCGGCGATCACCGCGCGGCCATGAGCGGCGACGTCGTCCTCGATGCAGCCACCCGACAGGAAGCCCCAGTGCTCCTGCGCCGTGATCAGCATCTGCGCGCCGATGTCGCGCGGCGCCGAGCCGTCGACCGCGACCAGCGTGGCGACCGCGAAGCGCTCCGGCACCGCCGGCAGGCCGAGCAGCACCTCGCGAATATCGTCGATCGGGGCGGCGCTGCGCCAGCGGCTCATGGGCGGGTGCGGGCTTTCATGGAGGGCGAGGCCCGAAGCCTAGCCCGCGCCCCGCCGCGGCGCAATCGCTACGCAGGGCGCAAGGCCCACCTTACGCCGTCCGAACCGGGAGACAGCGCCGCAATCCGGCGATATGGGCGCTGGCATGGCCCGGCTGCTCCTGTTCAACAAACCCTACGGTGTGCTGTCGCAGTTCACCGACCGCGGCTCGCCGACGACGCGCGCGACCCTGTCGGATTTCATCGCGGTGAAGGGCGTCTATCCCGCCGGGCGGCTCGACCGGGACAGCGAGGGGCTCTTGCTGCTGACCGACGATGGCCGACTCCAGGCGCGCATCGCCGATCCACGCTTCAAGCTGCCCAAGACCTACCTCGTGCAGGTCGAGGGCGATCCGCAGGACGCCGATCTCGAGCCCCTGCGCCGCGGCGTCCGATTGAACGACGGCCTGACGCTGCCCGCCGAGGTCGCCCGCATCCCAGCGCCCGAGCTGTGGGCGCGCGATCCGCCGATCCGCGTGCGCAAGTCCGTGCCCGACGCCTGGCTGAAGCTCACCATCCGCGAGGGGCGCAACCGCCAGGTGCGGCGGATGACCGCGGCGGTGGGCCTCCCGACGCTCAGGCTGGTGCGCTGGTCGATCGGCGACTGGACGCTCGATGGCATCGCGCCCGGCCGCTTCGAGGAACGCGCCGCGTGAACTACCGCCACGCCTTCCACGCGGGCAACAATGCCGATGTCGTCAAGCACGCGCTGCTGATCGCGCTGGTGCGCGCCTTGCAGCTCAAGCCCTCGGCGCTGACCCTGATCGACACTCACGCGGGATGCGGGCTCTACGACCTCGGCAGCGAGGAGGCGCGGCGCACGGGCGAGGCGGCAGGCGGCGTGCTGCGCGCCTTCACCGATGCGAACCCGCTGCTCGGCGACTACCGCGCTGCCGTCCGGGCGGTGAACGAGGGGGCAGCGCCGCGCCTCTATCCCGGCAGCCCGCGCATCCTTGCGCAGCTCCTGCGGGAGCAGGACGCCCTGATCCTCAACGAGAAGCACCCCGAGGATGCGCGCGCCCTGCGCTTCGCGATGCGCGCCGCGCCCGCCGCCGTGCACGAGCGCGACGCCTACGAGCTGTGGCTGGCGATGCTGCCGACCCGCACCCCGCGCGGGGTCGTGGTGGTCGATCCCCCCTACGAACAGACCGATGAGCGCGCGCGGATCACCGCGACCCTCGCCGCAGCGCATCGCAAGTGGGCGCACGGGGTGACGGCGATCTGGTTTCCGCTGAAGGACCGCGCGACGCACCTGCGCTGGAAGGAGAAGCTGGCGAAGCTCGGCATCGCCAAGATGCTGGTGGTCGAGCACTGGCTCTACGATGCGCAGCAGCCCGGGCTCTTCAACGGCGCGGGGCTGTTCATCGTCAACCCGCCCTATGCCTTCACGCAAGCCCTGCCGCCGCTGCTCGAGGCCCTGCGCGCGGCGCTGGCGCCCGATGGGCACAAGGGCGTGATCACGGCAGGCTGGCTCGCGGACTGACCGCGCGCCCACATCGGCTGTGCCGAGCGGCGGGGGGTGAGATGGCAAGTCTTTGAAACCACTGGTCGGGACGAGAGGATTCGAACCTCCGACCCCCACACCCCCAGTGTGATGCGCTACCAGGCTGCGCTACGTCCCGACACCAGTGGAGCGGCGCCTATAGGTTGGCGTTCCCAAGCTGGCAAGCGGGTTTGAAGACGGACGCGCCGGGGCCGCGACGAGGCGAGCGCGCCGCGGCGGCACAGCCGTTGCCGCACACTTGCATTGCTGCTAGGCGCGCCCACTTGAAAGCTCGGGGGGCACGTCTCCCCGGATGCAACCACGGGATCTGACAGGCCTCACGCTTATGACCATCGACCTTCTCGCCGCCGCCGGCGCGGGTGCTGCCGGAGCGCCGCCCGCCTGGATCAGCTTCCTGCCGATCGTCGGCATGATCGCGATCTTCTGGTTCCTGATCATCCGCCCGCAGATGAAGCGGCAGAAGGAGCACCAGGAAAAGATCGCCGCAGTCAAGAAGGGCGACCAGGTGGTCACCGCCGGCGGCCTCGTCGGCAAGGTCATCAAGGTCGACGAGACCTATGCCGAACTCGAATTGGGGCCCAACGTCCGCGTCAAGGCGGTGAAGGCTACGCTCGGCAACATTCTCCAGCCCGCCGGAAGCCCGCCAACGACTGAGCCGTGCGCGGCCCGAACCCCTCTTCCTTGCGTGTGAGACCCTGACGCAATGCTCGATTTTCCCCTCTGGAAGAAGCTCTCGCTGTGGGCGGTGACGCTGGCGGCCTCGCTGCTGGCGCTGCCCTCGCTGGCCGGCGTTGCAGGGCTGTCCTGGCCCTCCTCGCTCCCCGACCCGCAGGTCAACCTCGGCCTCGATCTGGCCGGCGGCTCGCACCTGCTGCTCGAGGCGAAGTCAAGCGACGTGCGCGCCCAGCGCCTCGAGAACATGGAGGAAACGGTTCGCCAATTGATGCGGAACGCCAATCCGCGCATCCGGATCGGTGACGTCTCGACGGCCGAGGGCAAGCTTTCCTTCATGCTCGAGAACGCCGCCGATATCGACCGCGCGCGGGGGCTGATCGAGCCTGCGATGCAGGGCAATTCGACGGTGCGCGAGTGGGAACTCAACGTCGTCGACGGCCAGCGCGTCGTGCTCAGCCAGACCGAGGCCGGGGTGGAGAAGGCGATCGACGATGCGATGGACAGCGCAACCGAGGTGGTGCGCCGCCGCATCGACGAGCTTGGCACCCGCGAGCCGACCATCATCCGCCAGGGCGACACCCGCATCGTGGTGCAGGTGCCGGGCCTCCAGGACCCGGCCGGGCTCAAGAAGCTGCTCGGCCAGACGGCGCAGCTCGAGTTCAAGCTGGTCGACCTCAACGCCCTGCCGAGCAACGTCGCGGCAGGCGTCGCGCCGGCGGGCAGCCAGATTGTCCCCTTCGCGCCGGGATCGGGCCAGGACGGCCAGCCCATCGCGGTCAAGCGCCTCGGCGGGATCCGCGGCGACAACCTGACGAACGCGCAGGCCGGGGTCGACCCGCAGACCAACCGCAACGTCGTCAACATCACCTTCGACGGGCAGGGCGGGGCGAAGTTCGCCAAGCTCACCACCGAGAACGTCGGCAAGCCCTTCGCGATCATCCTCGACGGACAGGTGCTCTCGGCGCCCAACATCAACGAGCCGATCGTCGGCGGACGGGCGCAGATCTCGGGGAACTTCACCTCGGAGAGCGCCAACGCGCTCGCCATCTCGCTGCGCTCGGGCGTGCTGCCGGTGCCGCTGGCGGTGGTCGAGGAGCGCACCGTCGGCCCGGACCTCGGCGCGGACTCGATCCGCAAGGGGCTGCTGGCGATGGGCATCGGCAGCCTCGCGGTGATCGTGCTGATGATCGCCACCTACGGCCGCTTCGGCATCTATGCGACGGCGGCGCTGGTGCTCAACGTGCTGATGCTGCTCGGTCTGATGGCGCTGGGCGGCTTCACCCTGACCCTGCCGGGGATCGCCGGCTTCGTCATCACCATCGGCGCGGCGGT
>JBJTSG010000030.1:0-9316 GCA_046076505.1 Erythrobacter sp.
GCCAAAAGCTCGGCAAGCGGTAGTCTGTCTTCGGTCATCGGGATCAACTCCTTGGTTGGTGTGAAGTCTGGAAACTCCACCTTACCAATGAGCCCGGTGGCCACCGAGATCGAAATCGCATGGGGTGGGGCATGCCCCACCCCATGCGATCACCTCAATCTCCACCAGAAATTCCACCACGAGCACGGACGCTAGCGTGCATCAGAACCGCAGCAAATCACTGAAAGCACAATTCAATTGACTGACGAGGTTCGCCTCAGAACGACCTTTGCACGGTCACGCGCGCCGAGAAGGGCGTCTGAGGGGTGTATTGCCGCGCCAGCGCAAACCGCAGCGGGTTGCCATAGGCGAACAGATTGTCGCGCCTGTCGAGCAGGTTCTCGATCTCCATTCTGACGTCGAACCCGGCCAGCTGTGTCTGTGCGAAGAGGCTGCTTTCCAGCACCTTGCCCATCGGCTGGTCGATCGCGGGATCGAAACTCAGCCGGGACGGGCCGAGATAGCGCAATTGCATCCCGATGCGGGCCGGTGCGTCTCCCAGCGTGAAGCTGTGATCGATCCCCCCGCGCAAGGTGAAATCCGGCACCACCGGCAGATGCAGATCATCCAGACCCAGCGGCACGGTGAGCGAGGTGAGTGTCGCATGGGTCACGCTCACTCCCGCATCGAGCGACCATCCGGCTACGAGCGGGAGGGCAGCGCTTGCCTCGGCCCCGATGATCAGGGCATTCCCGACGTTGGCGCTTTCCAGCAGTCCGTCCGGCCGCAGCATATCGGACTGTATGTTTTCCCAGCGCGAGAAATAGCTGCCGACTTCCAGCATGCCCCCATCCGCGAGCGTCTCGCGCCAGCCTGCCTCGATGGTCTGGAGCTCGTCGGCTTCGAGCGGCTCGAGGGTTCCGTCTGCGGCAATATCCGCCCCGCCCGGGCGAAATGCCGAGCCGTAGCGCAGATAGATCAAGCGGTCGGCGCGCGGTGTCCATGCAAGGGCGATGGTCGGGGTGAAGCCCTGCTTGGTCTGGCGGCGGGCGATGCGGCCGATGGCGGTATCGCGGCTTTCCAGCGAGGTGCTGGTGAACAGCCGCCCACCGGCATCGAGGCGCAGACTGGCGCCGAGCGGAAACGATACATCGCCGAACAGCGCGGTATCGGCATTGGTACGGCGGTCATCGTCCAGCACGAGAACGCCGGGCAAGGAGAAGCTGTCGAGGCGGGTGCGCAGGGTCTGGCGGGCTTCGATGTGGCTCGCTCCGATCAGCCATTCGGCACCGCGCCACGAACCGCTCAGCCGCAATTCGCTGTCCCACACCCGGAACTGCCGGTCATTGGCAAGGCTGCGCGGATCGGCCAGCCCGAACTGGTCTGCACCTTGCGTCGCATCGAACGCCTCGGTGATCTCATGAGTGGTGTAGCCGGTGCTGACGGCAAGCTTTGCCGCGCCGATCCGGCCGATGATCCGCAGGGCGCCGTGCGTGAGATCATTGTCGTGCGGCTCTTGCAGCTGGGCGGGGCGGCTGCGGCGTTCGGGGGCGTAGACATATTGGGTGTCCTGCGAATCGAGCAGCTGGATCGCGCCGCCGACCTCTGCTTCCCAGCCCGCGCCAAACAATAGCCGCACAGCGCCGCGCCCGCCGAGGATGCGCGTGGCGTTGCCATCGTCACGCGGGCCGCTGTCGATCCATCCCGCGTCATAGCCGCTGTAGCCGACGAGGCGCACCGCCGCGCTGTCGCCCACCGGCAGATTGGCGACCGCAGCAAGTGAATAGCCGGTGCTGCCCGCCGCCATCACCTGACCGCCTGACGATACGGTGAGACTGGCCTCACCGGGTTCGGGCTTGCGGGTGGCGATCCGGTAAATGCCGCCGAGCGCGCCCGATCCGTAGAGTGAGCCTTGCGGCCCCTTCAACACCTCGACCTGTTCGACATCGACCAGCCGCAGATCGGGGTCGGGCGCGCTGTAGGTGAGGCGGCTTTCGTCGAGCACCACGGCCACGGTCGACTGGGTTTCGCCGTTGAAGGGGCTATCGGCGATGCCGCGCAGGAACATGCGGTTGCGGCCCGGGCCTTGACCGCTGAGCGCCATGCCCTCGATCCCGGCGGCAATATCGGCGCTGCCATCGGCGGTGCTGGCGATGTGATCGGGTGCAAAGCGCACCACGCTCGCCGCCATCGGCAGGCTGGCAAGGCCACGCGCGAGTTTGCTGCCGGTGACGATGATCGGATCGCCGACGGTCTCGGCAGAAAGGGCGGATGGCGTCGGGCTGACCGGCGCTGACCGCGCAGGCGGCGGTACGGGGCGTGCGCGCTCGATCCGCCAGGCGCACGGCCCCACGCGGCGCGCCGTGTATCCTGAACCTGCGAGCAGCCGGGCGAGCGCGATGTCCACGCTCATCCGCCCTTTCACGCGCGGCGTGCGCAAGGCGGGCAGGCTGCCCTCGGTCCCGATCGAGACCCCAGCCTCGCGCGAGAGTTCTGCGATAGCGGCAGGTAGGGTCGCGGGCGCGAGGTCGATCTGTCCCGCGGCGGGCGGGGTTTGCGCGTCAGCGGGCGACGAGGCGATAGCCAGCGCCGCTGCGCTCGACACCAAGGCCCATGAGCTGCGCCAGATCGCGCACCGCCGCCTCGCCGTCTTCCACCGCCAGAGTGCCGGAGAACTGACGATTTGCGATCCCCTCGGACAATTCGATCCTGACCCCGGCATAACGGGCGAGGTCTGCGGCGACCAGCCCCAATGCTTCGCTGCGATAGCTCAATCGTCCCTCGCGCCATTCGCCCGCCTCGCCATCGGCAAGCGTGCTGGTGACGGCGGTTCCGGCCCTCGCATCAAGCCGGAAGGCACGGCCGGCGGCAAGCTTCATCGGCTTGCCTAGCCCGGCTCCGGTGAGAACGACCTCACCCTCGGCCACTTCCACGGCGATCCGGCCTGCGGCGGCCTGCACGTCGAAGCTTGTCCCGATATCGCTGATCGCGACCCCGGCCGCGTCGATCACCAGCTGGCGGGAGGGATCGTGGCGGATGGCGAACCAGGCCCCGCCATCGAGCGCGATGCGTTCCTGCTGGCGGCCTTCGATCGTCAGGCGGCTGTGGGGGGCAAGCTCGATCCGCGAGCCATCCGCCAGCGCGATGGTTTTCGCATCCGCGCCCGTCGCATAAGTTTCAGGCGCAGGCGATGTCAGCTGCGGCACCAGCGCGAGCGCGGCAAGGCTCGCCGCGAGCGCCCCGCCGCCCCAAACCGCCCAGCCGCGGCGGCGGACAGGATGGGCGGTCCCCTCGTCATCATTGGCGGCGATCGGCGCTGCGGTTTCGGCGGGCATGGCGATCTCGCCCAGCGCGGCATCGGTCAGCGCGATCTCGTCATAGGCCGTGCGGTGGCGCGGGTCGGCGTCGAGCCAGGCGGCAAAGCCGTCCCAGTCCATGTCGTCCTGCGCGCTGGCAAGGTGCCATCGGGCGGCGCGCGCGATGATCGTGTCTGCGTCCCTGTTCATGCCGTCTCGTCCTTGCGGTCGCCCCCGCTGCTTGCCTGTGGCTGTCCCTGAGACGCCGCAGACCCGAAAAATCCGCAGTCGGCCAGACTGCCGCGCAAATGTTTCATCGCCAGCGCGAGGTGCTTCTCCACGCCGCTGCGGGTGATGCCCATCGCTTCGGCGATCTCGTGCTGCTTCATCCCTTCGAACCGGTAGAGCCTGAGCGCGCGGGCCGCGCCTTCGGGCAGGCGCGCTATGGCAGCTTGCAGCACGGCGGCTTCCTCGGCTTCCAGCAGCGCCTCGTCGGCGCGCGGTGCGGGGTCGGGCCTGTCGAGCATCGCGCCGCCCGCATCCTCCTCCAGCCAGCGCCGGTCGCGGGCCATGGTGCGGCGTCCGGCGCGCAAGCGGTCGAGCGCGAGATTGTTGGCGGCGCGCATCAGATAGGCACGGCCATTGGCGACCGGGCCAAAGTCCGCCCCGGACAGCTTCAGCCACAACTCCTGGAGCAGATCCTGCGCGGCATCGGCATCGCCGCAACGCGAGGCGAGGAAGCGCAGCAGCTCGTCCCGGTGTGCTTCGATCAATGCTACAAGCCCGGCAGCATCGCCGGCAGACCCCTCAGCCGTCATAGCGACGATCATAGGCGGCGATCACCCCTGCGCATAGGCGAAAAGCCCGATCGCGCCAAAGCCGACGGGTTCGCGGTGGATCACGATCCGCTCGGGCGCAAAGCCGCCCTCGGTCAGCAGCGCGGTCAGTTCCGCTTCATCATAGAGGCGGTGGTAGCCCGCGCGGGTGAAGCCCCACCCTTCCATCGTCTCGCGCGCGGTGACATAGGCGACCAGCCGCCCGCCGGGCTCGAGCATCCGGTAGAGCGCATGTGCCATCGCAGCGTCCGCCTGCGCGAAATAGAGCACATTCAGCGCCAGGATCCCGTGGAAGCGGCGGGGACCGAACGGTTGCTCCTCGATCGTCCCGCGCACCAGTTCGGCACGCGCGCCGAGATGCCTGCGCGCATCGGCGATCATTCGCCCGGACGGGTCGAGCCCGCTCGCCAGGCAATCCGCGCGCGCCAGCACTTGCGCCAGCGCTCGGCCCGTGCCGCAGCCGGCATCACAAATCAGCTCACCGTCGCGCGGATCGAGCAACTCCACGGCGCGGCGTGTCGGGCCGCGGTTGGCGAGATCCATCGCCTTGCCGAGAAGCAGCCCGCCCACCCCGCTGGGATGGGCGAGCTGCCGCGCCAGCATTTGGGTCAGTCTGCTGGCGGTCACGTTCAGCGCATCTTGGCAAGCAGCGCCTGGATTTCGCGGCGACGTCCCGCGTCCCATGCCGGGCGCGCCGGATCATGGGCTGCATGCAGGGCCTTCTGCGCGAACAGCTTCGCGCTCTTGTCATCGCCCTGATCGTGGAGGAAATCGGCGTAGAAGTAGTTCGCGTCCATCCCCTGCGGATCGAGCGCCAGCGCCTCCTTCAACAGCTTCTTCGCCTTGTCGGTATCGCCGAAGCCGATCGGCGAGCCGGGCACCTTGTAATAGAGCACCGCAAGGCTCATCGCCCCGCCGCCATCGGCGACCTTGGGATCGATGGCATAGGCCTTGGCGAGGATGTCGCGGGCCTGTTTGGCAAGGCCCAGCTGGTGGAAGAAGTTCGCGCGGTTCGCCTGCTCGCTGGTGACGATGCCCTGCCACAGCAGCGGCTCAGCCTTGCCGGGATAGCGCGCGACGATGGTCGCTGCGTCCTTCGCCAGCTTGTCGAGCGCCTTGGTCTGAGTGCTCGAACCCTTCACCTCGTAGGCGATATGGGCCCAGCCGTCGTTGATGACCTTCACGTCCTCCTTCATGCCGGCAAAGGCGGCGGAGGGGACAAAGGCGAGCAGCGCGGCGGCGGCGGCAAGCGTGAAGCGGGTGGGGATGGCAGTCATGGTCAGGCTCCTGTGAAAGGCAGTTGGGATTCGGCGCGCGCCTTGCGCACCTGCGGGGCAAGGCCAGTATCGATCAGCTTGGGGGCAATGGTATTGAGCGCGGCGTAGATCCGCTCCATCCAGCCGATCGAGACGGTTTCGCGGCGAGCAAGGATCGCGCGGGTGATCCGATCGGCGACCCATTCGGGTTCATCGGCTTTCATTCCGGTGATCTCGAGGAAGCGGTTGACCTGCGCGTTGTTGAACGGGGTCTTGGCCGCCCGCGGGTTGACGTGGGTGACCACCACGCCGCTGCCCGTAAGCTCGCGCCGCAGCGCCTGGCTGAGAGCGGCAAGCCCCGCCTTGCTGCTCGAATAGGCGGCGAACCACGGATAGGGGATCGCGCCGAGCACCGAGTCGATGTTGACGATCTGCCCTCCCTTTCGCGCCTGCATCGGCCCGGCGACCGCGCGGGCGAGAATCGCAGGCACCAGCAGATTGACCCGGTAACACAGCGCCAATGCCTCGTCGGGCTGGCTCTCGTGGAGGCCGAAGCGCATCACGCCCGCGATGTTGACAAGCACGTCGGGCGTGTCCCTGGCGAGCCTTTCGGCAAGATCGGACAGCGCTTCGCCGTCAGCCAGATCGGTGACAATGCTTGCATCGCAATCGGGGCAGGGCACGCGGTCGATGCCGGTGACCCGCGCGCCTGCCGCCCGCATCGCCCGCGCGACCGGAGCGCCGAGCCCGCCCGCAGCGCCCGTGATGGCGACGGTCTTGCCCTCAAGCGGCAACATGGGCGTCCGCCTCCAGATCGAGCCCGGCGAACATCCCGCCGAACAGGCCGAACATCTCGCGCGCCATCTGCGTGATCGCGGCGCGGTCTTCCTCGTGCGCGAGCGCATCGACAAGCTTCGCGAAGAACACGATGTGATCCATGTCGAGCGCCCCGTGCGAGGTCAGGTAGGTGAAGGCCTGTGGCGGCAGCCCGAGCTTTTCGGCCACCGCCCCGGCCCCGCGCGAGGCGAGCGCGACCGAGACGCTCTCGAGCACATAGACCATGCCGAAGAAGGCAACCGGATTGCCCCTGCGGATAGTGTCGTAGGCATGAGCGACCATCGCCGCCGTGGCCGGGGCCGGCGCGCTCTTGCGGACAGCCTCGGCATCGCCGCTTGCGACTGCGATGTCGGACAGGATCCACTCGTCGTGCCCGATCTCCTCCTCAATGTATTCGTCGAGCGCTTCGACCAGTTCGGGGCGATGGAGCAGCCGCGCGCGCGCCTCCTCCATCAGCGGGACGGTGTGGCGCACATGATGCCAGGCCTGCGCGAGGTAGTTGCGATAGACCGTCAGGCTGATGTCGCCCGAAAGCCCCGCCTGCACCTGCGGCACCGCAAGGAAGCGCAGCCGGTCACGGATCGTCGCCGCCTCCAGTCGCTTCGAGAAGCTGAGCTCGCCCGACAGCCAGTGGTCGGCGATCGCCTTGCGGCGCAGGCGGCCATTGCCGGTGAGCTGGCCGTTCATCGGGGTGAAGTGGCCGACCTCCTGCCAGACAGCGACCTGCGCATAGTCGGGCAACTGCGCATTGGCGCGGGCGACGGCAGCGGCGATGTCGGCATCGGCATGGGCCGGGACGATCAGCGCCTGCGGCTGCGGCAAGCCATCGCCGTGGACCATCGCCTGGAGGATCTCCGGCTGCATCACCAGCGCGCCCTCGATCCATTCGGGCGAGATGTTGCGGCCATAGCTGGTGACGATGAGGTTGGACTTGCGGCCCTCGATCCATAGCTGCCCGGCCTCGTCGATCCGGCCGATGTCGCCCGTCGCATATTCGCCGCCCTTGGACGGCGCGCCGATCGTGCCGAGGCATTGCGGGCCGGAGAGCATGATCTCGCCATCCTCGGCGATCCGCGCAGTCACATGAGGGAGCAGGTGCCCGGCCGAACCGATGCCGTCCGGCTGCTCGATCTCGAGCGAGACCACCGATCCGAATTCGGTAAGGCCATAACCCTGCCGCACCGGCATCCCCAGCAGACGCGCGTGCTCGACCAGCTCAGTGGGAACACGCGCGCCGCCGACTGCGACCAGCGTCAATTGGGGGAGACGCCGGCCGCTGCGGGCCATCTCGCGGACAAGACCGCCGAGATATTCCGGAACGAGGATGAGCGAGGTGATGCGGCCGGTCTCGATGGTGTCGAGCATGGCGGCAAAGTCCGGACGGAAGGGATCGGCAAGACCGACGGCGGCCTGCGGCGGACAGACATAGGTGCCGCCCGCCAGCATGGTCGGAAACAGCCCGCCGACCGTCTCGAGCAGGATGCCGGGCGGAAGCAAGGCAAGGTGCCGTCCGGCATGATGGGTGCCGACCGCGCTGACGATCGAGGCCGCGACCGTGAGAATGTGATCGGCCGACAGGCAAATGCCCTTGGGTTCGCCCGTCGAGCCCGATGTGAAGGTGATCCGCGCCGTGCTTTGCGGCAGCGCCGCAGGCGCGGCCTTGCGGCGGCGGGCGCTCTCGCCCTCCTCGAACACAGCGGCAATGCCGCTTACGGCGAGCGCCCCGCGCGTCTGCTCGGGCGTGAAGAAGCGCGGCAGCGAGAGCACCGGCAGCCCGGCTTCGAGCAGCGCCAGTTCGAGCACTGTTGTCGCCGCCCCGTGGTCGCGCTGCAGGGCAATTGCCTCTCCCTGGGGGAAATCCGCAAGCAGCTGCGCCGCCGTCGCCTCGACCTGCCCCAGAAGCCCGGCATAGGATACCGGCGTGCCCGTCAGCGGATCGATCGCGATCCGCTCGGGTGTCGTGTTGGCGTGGCGGCGCAGGGTATCGATCATCAGGGTCATGCGGCAGCTCCGGTGCGGCGGTGGGCGAAAAAGCGGGCGATCGCGTCCTGACCGGCAGCGATGCGACCAGCGCAGACCTGCGGGTCGGCCTCGTAATAGGAACCCCAGCCCGCGCGCTCGGCTGCGCTGGGCAAGGCGGGTGCAAGCACGCAGACAGGCAAGCCGATCCGGGCGAACATGGCGCGCAAGGGCGCGGTCAACGTCGCGACGGCGAACTCCATCTCGGCGCCAAGATCATTGGCCGCGCGGCTCCACAGCTTGACCGCGGCCCAGCCGTTGCAGGCGGCGAGATTGCCCAGCTCGACAATCTGCGCCCGCGGCACCTGGCAGGCGAAGGCCGCGCCGACCAATGCCTCGACCGGCTGGTCGAGATAGCGTTCGAGAAACAGCGGCTCGGCCCCTGCGCGGGTGTAGCCCAGCACGGCAAGCGGCCCTTCGGCGCCGCTCTCGGCAATGAACTGGTGCGAGGCGGGATCGATCAGGGCGCCGAAAGCCCTCGAATAGGTCTCGCGTACAAGTCGCCGTTGGGGATCGGTCACGCCGTTTGCTCCATTGCTTCGGAGCCATGACGCCGCCGCCAGCGATCATCCGCAGTCGGCAGGCAAGATTTTTTGTTCGAGCAGAAGACAACAGGGCGTGGGGGGCGCTGAGCGCAGCAACGGGTTCGCCAGCTTTTGATTTTCCTTCTGTATGCCGGCTATTGTCGAGGTCAGACGTTCGGCCAGTTGTAGGCGACTGACAGCTAAGTCCCACATTTCGCCATTCCGCCGACAACGCAGTCACATGCCGAGCACGGTACGGCTGCCGACGCTGCATTCGACATCTATCGGTGAGATCGAGCCGTTGCTCGCGGCCATTGGCCAGTGCGATGGTCGCCTGCTGGCGCTCAGGATCGATGCCGGTAACGGTGCCGCGCAGCCCGTTGATGCGACCGGCCTCGCGGTCGTTGCGGGTGAACTGCACGCGGTCGCCCGCTTGCAACTCCATAGCCTTCGGCTCGAACACCTCGACCTTGCCTGCGCCCCACTGGCGTAGACGCCAGTCCACCCTTGAGCCATCAGCGGCTTTCAACGCGATCACCGCCTTGTCCGGATCGATCCGCTCGACCCGG
>JBJTSG010000031.1:0-4761 GCA_046076505.1 Erythrobacter sp.
TCATCGCGCGGGACATGAGCGAGCAGGTCGTCCTGCGTCCACCCGATCAGCGGCGAGGCGAGCAGATTGGCGAGCGCCAGATCGTCCTGCGGCTGCGCGGCGAACCTGAGCGCGGCAAGCACGTCCTTCACCGCCAGCGGCGCGCCCAATCGCAGGCGGTCCACCCCCGCCACCGGCACGCCGCGCGCATAGAGCTTGGCGACGATCTGGCTCGCCAGTTCCTTGCGCTGCCGCACCAGCACCATGATGTCGCCGGGGCCGGCGTGGCGGTGCGTTCCCTTGGCGAGCACGAAGGGCTCCTCGCCCGAGACCCAGCGGCGCACCTGTTCGGCAATGCGTTCGGCGAGCAGCGTGTCGTGGCGCGGGAGCCAGTCCTGTTCGCTCTCCCCGGCGCTGTCGTCGTCCTCCGCCTCGCCCTCGCCCTTGCCCGGCACCACCGGCGGCCACAGCGTGACGAGGCCGGGGCGCTCGGCGCCGATGTGCTCGGCCGGTTCCTTGTCGAGGCCGAATTCGCCGAAGCTGAGGACGCCGATCACGCGGTTGACGAAGCCGAGAACGATGTTGGCGGTGCGGAACGACTGGCCGAGATCAAGGTCCTGCCAGCCCGGGGCTCGGCGGTTGACGCGGCCCGCACGGATGCCGTGCCGCGCCGCCTCGATCCGCGCATGGACGCGCGCCTTGGCACGGGCGAAGTTCTCCGGGCTCGTTCCCTGGAAGCCGAAGATCGCCTGCTTGTAGTCGCCCACGGTGAAGATCGTGCGTAGCTTGTCGCCGCGCGCGCCTTCCCCTGAGAAAAAGTCGTCGATCAGCGCCTCGACGATGTCCCACTGGCTCTGGTTGGTGTCCTGCGCCTCGTCGATCAGGATGTGGTCGAAGTGGCGGTCGAGCTTGTAGCGGATCCAGTCGGCGGCCTCGGAATTGCCGAGCAGCGCGGCGGCCTTGCGGATCAGGTCGCCGAAATCGAGCAGCCCCTCGCGCGCCTTGCGGGCCTCCCACTTCACCGCAAAAGCGCGGCCGATCTCGAGCGCGCTGGTGATGACCTCGGCGCAGGCGAGGAGGCCGCGGCGCTCCTCGTATTCGCGCAGGGCCTCGGCAATGTCCTCCTGGTGTCGAGTGAAAAGCGGATCGAGCTTCGCCGCTCCGTCCATCTTGCGCGGCTCGCCGTCCTTCTTGAGGATCGTTTCGCGGAAGCCCCCGACGGCGGCGACACGCGCGGCAAGGCCGAGAGCCAGCCACTGGCGCAGGAAGGTGGCCGCCTGCTGCCCGCTCTTGGTGTTCCAGCCATCGAGCGCAGGCAG
Source organism: Erythrobacter sp. (assembly GCA_046076505.1). Classification (GTDB taxonomy): domain Bacteria; phylum Pseudomonadota; class Alphaproteobacteria; order Sphingomonadales; family Sphingomonadaceae; genus Erythrobacter. The sequence goes on from JBJTSG010000031.1 coordinate 1,299, forward strand.
CATCGCCATCAGCGCATCATCGGGGAAGATGTCGGGATCGAGCGGCTGGGCCACCCAGTCCTCGCCCGCATCGGCAGGCATGCCGAGCGTCTGACGCACCCGCCCGGCCATCGGCGATTGCCACCCGGCGCCCCCCTCCCAAAGCTCGTGCGCATCGGCGGCGCGCATTAGCCAGGCATGGAGCGCGGAAGGGTCCTTGCGGGTGGTGAACAGCCGGATGCCGTCCAGCACCCGCGCGTCGTCCGACCGCTCGGCCTCCTCGAAGAGCTCGGTCAGCACCTCGCGGACGAGGAGCTCCCGGCTGCGGTCATCCATCACCCGGGTGCCGGGGGCGAGGCCCGCCTCTTCGGGGAAGTTGCCGATCAGGAACTGGGCGAAGGCGTGGATGGTGTCGATCCTGAGCCCGCCCCCGGGGCAATCGAGGACGCTGGCGAACAGGCTGCGCGCGCGCTCGCGGGTGGCGGGATCCTGCGACGCGCCGAGGTGGCCGAGCTCCTCGAACAGCCTGGTGTCGGGCAGCCGCACCCAGCGGGCGAGCACCGCGTTGATGCGGTTCGCCATCTCCGCCGCACCAGCCTTGGTGAAGGTGAGACACAGGATCTGCCCCGGCGCGACGTCCTCGCGCAGCAGCAGGCGCAGCACGCGGGCGGACAGGACCTGCGTCTTGCCGGTGCCCGCCGAGGCGGAGAGCCAGACGTTCGCCTCGGGGTTCGCGGCAAGAAGCTGGTTGCCGGCGAGCGGGAAGACGAGGCCGCTCATGCCGTGTCCTCCGCGTCGTCGCGGTCCGAAGGCGCGAGGTGCACCAGCCATTCCTCGAGCCGCATCAGCTGGTCATATTCGTTGTAACCCTTGTAGTCCGGGTTGAGCCGCGCGGTGAACGGCTCGGTGCCGTTGACGAAGCGGCGAATTGCCTCGTGGAGCTTGGCAGTGTGGTGCGGGAGGAACTCCTCAAGGGGAAGGCCGCTCCTCGCGTTGCCTTCCCTGACCGGGGTCTCGCGTTTGCCGAAGCCCTCGTCCTTCTTGCCGAAGGACCAGTATTCGAAGCGGGTCGCCTGCCCTGTCACGACCGCATCGGTGCGCTTGTCCCGGAATTCGCCCTGCCCGGCGATCAGGCCGAGGAGGCCGAGTTGCAGCGCAAAGCCCTCCTCGACCTGCTTCTTGGAGGGGACGCTCCCGGTCTTGTAGTCGACGATCGCGAGGGTCCCGTCGGCGAGGCGATCGATGCGGTCGGCGCGGCCCTTCACCGTGACTCCGTCGACTAGCATCGTCCCGTCGAACTCGCTGGCGAGAACCGTTCGGCCCAGTTCGGCGGCGTCGGCGGCGATCCACTGCTCGAAGCGGTCGAGCGCGGCGATGAGGCGCGGCTGCCAGAGCGCGCGGAACAGCGGGTGGACGCGCTCGGCGGCGAAGTGCGCCTCGGCAAAGGGTCCGAGCGCGAGCTGCGGATCATCCCGCTTTGCGCGGTGCCAGCGGTCGAGGATATCGTGGACGAGCGTGCCGCGCAGCGCAGGATCGCTGAAGGGGTCGTTGGCGAGCGGATCGAGGCGCCTCAGCTTGAGGATCGCCTGCGCATAGAACTGGTAGGGATCGCCGAGCAGCCGGTCGAGCGCGGTGACCCGGATCGGGACCTTGCGCAAGGCCGGCGCGGGATCGGGTGCGGGGCGCGGATATTCGGGCGCGGGCGGACGCAGGCGATCGAGATGCGGGAGGAGGTGCGGGATCGCCCTCTCGCGGTGCTCGCGGTCGAGGTCGTCGCCGAGCAGCGCCTCGACCCTGAGGAGGAAACGCGAGGGCAATGTCGGCCCGTCGGCATCCCGAAGCGAGCGGCTGAGGATGACCGAGGGCGCGCCCATCGCGCCCGCGAGGTCGTGCGCGGCGAGGCCGATCCGGAACTCCGCCCCCGGAATGCCGAGCGCGCGCAGGATTGCGGGCGCGAGCAGCGCGTCGGCGCCGGGGGGCTGCGGCCAGGAGCCCTCGTTGAGCCCGCTGCAGATCACGAGGTCGGCACGGGCCATGCGCGCCTCGAGGAGGCCATAGATGGCGACACGCGGGTGACCGCCATAGCCCGGACGCACCGCGATCGCTTCCATGGCGTCACGCAGCACGCCGCCGAGGTCGGCGGTTTCGATCACCGTGCCGAGGGCTTCGGCGGCAGTGCGCAGCTCCTCCACCATCTGCCCGAGCGCGCGCCCGTCCTCGCGCTCCCAGACCGCGCTGCGCGCGAAAGCCTCGGCGCTCGCGGAGATCCGGGTCAGCGCGTCCGCGAGCGGGATTTCGTTTGGCCAGTCGGCGAGCGGGGTAACGAGCGCCTCCGCCTCGTCCCACCAGCGCGCGACCCCCGCCTTGGCCGCAGCCTTGCGCAGCGGCTCCAGACCCGGCGCGAGCGCGGGCCCGCGAAGCTGGCGGTCGAAGGCGCGCAGGCCCCCGAGCCACGCACGGCGGGCCTCGTCGTCCCAACCGCGCACCAGCGGGTGGCCGAAGGCGGCGACGAGCCCTGCGGGGTCGGGGCCGTTGCCGGCCATCTCGGCGATCAGCCCGAACAGGCGCCCCGCCGGGGTGAGCGCCAGCGGGCGGCCAGCGGAATCGTCGGCGACGATGTTCCAGCGTTCGAGGTGCTGCGCCACCCGGCGGGCGAGGCCGCGGTCGGCGGTGACGACAGCGATGCGCTTGGCCGGCTGATCGAGCGCCTGGCGCACCAGCATCGCAATGGCTTGCGCCTCCTCCTCGATGGTCGCGCTCGCCATCAGCCGCACCCCGTCGAGCCGGCGGTCCTTCGCCTCGAGCGTCGACCATGAGCGGCTCGCCTGCGGGGGGAGGAACAGCGAGGAGATCGCACGGCTGCGCGCCGGGTCGGCGGCGGCGATCCCGCGGCGGTGCCAGGTGCGCACCTCGGCGCGGTTCACACCCATGCGGTTGAGCAGCAGCTTCAGGTGATACTGCGGATGGGTCAGCGCGTCGCCGGCATCGAAGACGGGGCCGTCGGGCTCGGCCGAGGCACCTGCGAGGCCCAACTCCTCCCACGCCGCCTCGTCCATCGCGAGATCGAGATCGGGGAGCACCACCGCGCCTTGCGGCAACTGCGAGACGACCCGCAGCAGCCGTGCCAGCGCCGGCGAGGCACTGGTCACGCCCGCCGCAACGACGGGGTGCGGTGGCGGCATCTCCTTCCAGCGCCGCGCCGCGCGGTCGAACAGGAAGTTGCGGCGGGTCGCGGCATCGACCTGCCCGAGGCTTTCGAGCTCCGCCTGCCAGCGCACATTGACCCGCGCGAACAGCCGGATCGAACGCTTCCAGTGCTCGGCGAGCTCGGCGACGCTGTCGAGCACCGCCTCGCCGAGCAGATCGGCGACGGTCTTCTCCTCGACCAGCAACCGGTCGATGGTGCGCGCCATCTCGCGCGCGAGGTTGAGCCGGGCGCGCCCCGGCAACGGCTCCATGCCCTCGGCGGCGCGCTCCTCGGCGA
>JBJTSG010000032.1:0-7319 GCA_046076505.1 Erythrobacter sp.
GCTTCGCCGCGTCGCTCCCGGCCGGATAGACCCACACCGCCGCCGAACAACCGCGCACCAGAGTCGCTTCGGTCTTCAGCGCCTCGGGCATGGGTTCAAGTTCGCGGCCGAGCTCGATCAACAGGCCATAACGCTCGTCGCCTTCGAGGAACGCGTACTCTTCGAGAATGTCGGACAGGCTGCGCATGGGGCCCGCGTTAGTGAGCCGCGCGCGCAAACGGAAGGGGGCAATTACCCGCCGATGCCGCCGGGGCGGGTCAGCACGTAATAGATCACGTAAAGCCAGCCGAAGAAGCCGTGGATGATCGCCCAGATCACCGACTGATGGAGGCTCCAGCTGATCGCCACCGCGATCGCGCTGCCGAGGCCGATCCCGGTCTGGGTGGCGGTGGTGCGGACCGAGGCGCTCACAGCTCCACCCCGCTCGCGATCGCCTCGAGCTTGCGGATGCGCTCCCTGAGGTCGGCAAGTTCGATGCGTGCGCTGCCGAGGCCCGAGCCTTCCTCGCCGGCAGTGCGGGGGTGGGCGCGGTCGAGTTCCTGGCGCTTGTAGTCGAGCCAGCCGGCCCAGGCGCGCTGCAGTGCACCAGCGACCACGAACAGGCCGATCAAGGCGCCGGCGGTCAGCACCACGGTGGGATCGAGAAGCAGCGTGTTCATTCGCTCTGTTCCCTCTTCAGTGCGGGCCCGTCCCGCAAGGCTTCGATCTCGGCGGCGATCCGCGCCTGTTCGCGCGCGTCGCCGGTATGGGTGTCGGTGGCGATGCGTTCGAGCACCTTGACCCGCTCCTTGAGTTCGGAAAGCTCGCGCCGGGCCGCTTCCAGCTCGGCGGCCGTGCGGCCGTCGTTGCGCGGCGCGATCATCTGGTTGCCGTCCTCGTCCGCGACGATCCCGGCCCTGGCGCGGGCGATCTGGACCACCCCCCAGATGAGGATGGCGACCATCGCGACGATCGCCCAGCTGCTCATGGCGCCGTCACCTCCGCTTGGCGTGCCGGGAGCGCGGCGGTCTCGCGGCGCAGGGCATCGATCTCGTCGGCGAGCAGGCTGCCACGATCGGTGGCAATGCGCTCAAGCACCTTGAGGCGCTCCTCGATCATCTGCTGGCGCTGGGCAATCTCGCGCACCTCGGGGCCGGACGCCTGACCGCGCGGCTCGATGCGCTGACGCTTGCTCGACATCACCTTGTCGACGATGCCGTTGAGACTCACCCCGGCGATCAGCACGACCGCGACGATGGTCATCGATATGATCACCATCTCGCCCATCACGCCGCTCCCTTGTCCTGGAGGTTCGAAAGCGCACGGTCGCGCAGGGCATCGATTTCCTGGGTGAGGTGGAAGCCGTCGTCGGTCACGATCCGCTCGACATTGGCGAGCCGGTCCTTGAGCGAGCCGAGCTCGGCGCGCAGCTCGGCATTCTCCTGGGTCAGCAGGGTCACGCGGTGCGCGGTCTGCTGGTCGGTGCCGGGCTTCAGCGACTGGCCCCACATCCCTTCGAGCGGATAGCCGTTCTTGATCTTCATCCGCGTCGTCTGGAATTAGGCGAGGATGCCCATGGCGCCAAGCCCGAAGCCAGCGGCAATCGCATAGCCGATGTAGGGGGCGAAGGTCGCGAACTCCATCACGCGCGCTCCTTGCCGATGGCCGGGATGTCGCGCAGCGCCTCGATCTCGGCGCTCAGCGAATAGCCGCGGTCGGTGACGATCTTCTCGAGCACGATCATGCGGTCCTGCATGGCATCGAGCTTGTCATGGAGTTCGCGGTTCTCGGCCTTGAGACGCAGATTTTCGGCATTGGCGGCCGGTTCGACCTTGCGACCCCAGGAATCCTCGAGCGCATAGCCATGCTTGGCGCGGATCCAGTTGTTGATGAGCCAGCCTCCGACGGCGACCGCCATGACGAGAATGATGAGGAGGTTCTTCTCGAGTTCCATCACACCCGCTCCTTGTTCTTGTCGAGGCCGAGCGGAACGCCGGCATCGGCGTCGTCCACGCGGCGTGTGTCGCGCAGCGCCTCGATTTGCGTTGCGATGTCGTAGCCGCGGTCGGTGACGATGCGTTCGAGCACCTGCACCCGGTCCTCGAGCCGCTGGACCTTGCTCGCGTATTGCGCGGCCTTCTCCGCGGTCTGCTCGGCGGTGGCCCCGACCTGCATCTCCGCCATCTTCTGCTGGTGCTTCGTCCACAAGGCGACGATCGGGATCATCAGAGCGACGATCGGGATCATCGTGCCCAAGGTTGCCGGATCCATAGCTTCAGTCCCCGTTCTGCTGGAGTTTCGGTTTAGCGCAGCCGCTCGATCTCGGCGGTGAGGCGCGGATTGCTGCTGACGTAGTGGTCCTCGACCGCGGCGAGGCGGCGGTCGATGTCGCGGAAGCTCGCCTTGATCTCGCGGGCGGTGCGGCGCGGGCTCTGGCGGACGCCCTGCCAGTACTTCTGCTCGCTGGCGTCGCGGTAGAGGTGCGGCGGCTTCTTGTTGAGCACGAAGCCGGCGACGAAGTAGGCGAGCAGCGGCCAGCCGAGCGCGAAGGTCAGGGCCAGGGTGCCGAGGCGGACCCACAGGACGTTGACCCCGGTGTAGTCGGCGATGCCGGCGCACACCCCCATCAGCTTGGCGTTGTGCTTGTCGCGGTAGAGCGTGGTGCGCGGGCTGTTCATGCGCGGGTTCCCTTCTTCTCGGCGATCAGCTGCTCGAGTTCGCGCAGCTGCTGGTTGTCCTTATCCTGGTCCGCAATCAGGCGGCGGGCGGGGGTGAAGTCCGGATCGTCGGCGGCAACCAGCCGCTCGACCGTGTCCATCCGCTCGTCGAGCCGCTTGGCGAGGTTGTAGAGTTCTTCCAGGAGCACCTCGTCGTCGGCGGTGATGGTAGGGGCGGTCTTCCACTTGGTCATGTAGTGGAGCACCATCCACGGCAGGCCGATGAAGATGGCGACGATCGCCAGGACGCCTTCAAAATCCATGATCTATTTCCCCTCGCTGTCGTCGGGCTTGCCGAGCGCCTTCTTCATGGCCTGCAATTCGTCGTCGATCGCGTCCGAACCGGCGAGCGCCGCGATTTCATCGGCAAGCGACGGCGGGCCGTCCTCGGCGATGCGCAGCGCATCGGCGCGGCCTTCGGCGTAGTCGACGCGGCGCTCGAGCTGGTCGAAGCGGGCGAGCGCCTCGTCGGTGCGCTCGGTGCTCATCAGCGTGCGCAGCTTGACGCGGTTCTCGGCGCTTTCGAGACGCGCGGCGATCGCGGTCTGTCGGCTGCGGGCCTCGCGCAGGCGGTGCTGCAGCTTGGCGATGTCCTCCTCGTAGGCGCGCAGCGCATCGTCGAGCACGGCGATCTCGGTCTTGAGCTGGTCGGCCATGTCAGCCGCCTTCTTCTTCTCGACCAGCGCGGCCCGGGCGAGGTCCTCGCGGTCCTTGGAGAGGGCGAGCTGCGCCTTCTCCGCCCAGTCGGCCTGGAGCCGGTCGAGCTTGATGCAATGGCGGTGCATCTCCTTCTGGTCGGCGATGGTGCGCGCGGCGGAGGCGCGGACCTCGACCAGCGTTTCTTCCATCTCGAGGATGATCATGCGGATCATCTTTGCGGGATCGTCCGCCTTGTCGAGCATGTCGTTGAAGTTGGCGGCGATGATGTCGCGGGTGCGGCTGAAAATGCCCATGAAGGCTACTCCATCGAGAAACGAATTGACCCGGTCCATCGGGGCGACTCGGGGATCGCCCGCGGCATCGGGATTGCGCCGCGACTGTGCCGGGTCCGGGCGGCGACGCAAGGCCTCGATCTCCTCGTCGAGGCGCGACAGCCGTCCTGCCGACAGCAGGCGGGAGGGTTGGGCCGGAGCGTCGCTGCTCTGGCTGGCGCGCGGGGGGGTGGCGCCGCCGGCAGCCTCTGCGGGGGGGACATCGCGCTCCGGCCCGAGGGGGTCAAAAGGGTCGCCCATCAAGCGATCTCGATCATCTGGCCGGCGGTGCCGACGGGGTGGGCGAGCGGGGCGGCGCTGACCGCGCCCGGCTGGATCTGCGAGGACAGCAGCACCATCATCGTCATAGCGGCGATGCTGGCGATAGCGGCGTGTCCGACTTTCGAGCTCCAGAAGCTGTGCTTGGCGGCAGTGCGGTCGATCATTGTGGGCCTCCCGTGGTGTGCGTGTTTCGGTCTTGCGGACCGTTTTGCACGCGGCGTGCCAAACTCGCAGAACCGCGGAATTCCGCCATTTTCAGCACGGCAGTGCGAGACGCTGTTGGGGTCTATTGCCAAGCCTTGGGGGTTTTCACTATAAGTTCGGACTGTGAAGCTCGAGAGCCAGTTCATCGGCCAGTCGGGGGCCTTTCTGGACGCCGTGGAACGCGCCAGCCGCGCCGCGGCGATGAACCGACCGGTGCTGGTGATCGGCGAGCGCGGGACGGGCAAGGAACTTATCGCCGAGCGCCTCCACCGCCTGTCGTCGCGCTGGGACGAGCCGCTGGTGACCATGAACTGCGCCGCGCTCCCCGAAACCCTGATCGAGGCCGAGTTGTTCGGTCACGAGGCGGGCGCCTTCACCGGCGCCACCAAGAGCCGCGCGGGCCGCTTCGAGGAAGCCGACCGGGGCACCCTGTTCCTCGACGAGCTCGGCACTCTCAGCATGGGCGCGCAGGAGCGGCTGCTGCGCGCGGTCGAATATGGCGAGGTCACCCGCATCGGCGCCTCCCGTCCGATCCGCGTCGATGTGCGGATCGTCGCGGCGACCAACGATGACCTCCCGGCGCTCGCGGCGGCGGGGGAGTTCCGCGCCGACCTGCTTGACCGCCTCAGCTTCGAGGTTATCACCCTGCCGCCGCTGCGTGTGCGCGAAGGCGATATCGGGGTGCTCGCCGAGTATTTCGGCCGCCGCATGGCCGCCGAGCTCGACTGGGACCGCTGGCCAGGCTTCGCGCCGCACGTCATGGAGGCGCTCGAGGATCACCCCTGGCCAGGCAACGTGCGCGAGCTGCGCAACGTCGTCGAGCGCGCAGTCTATCGCTGGGCCGATCCCGACATGCCGATCGCGCATGTCCAGTTCGATCCCTTCGAGAGCCCCTGGCGGCCGCGACCGCCCGAGCACCGCCGCAGCGGTAGTGGGGCGCCCTCTGCGGGGCACGGCGCGCCCGCTCCGGGACCTGCACTGTCGCCCGCCAATCTCGACTCCATCGAGGACCTGCGCGCTGCGGTCGACGCGCACGAGCGTGCGATCCTCGCCCATGCGCTCGGCAAGCACCGCTGGAACCAGCGCCAGACGGCGCGGGCGCTGGGCCTCACCTACGATCAGTTGCGTCACTGCATCCGCAAGCATTCGCTGATGGAAGGGCAGGACTGAGGGCGCCTCTAACGGATTGGCAATTGTTTTCGAATATTGCTGTCAGTCGAATTGGGGCGATAACAACATATGCATCCGCATGCCGAAAATTTCTTGAAGAAATTCGGTGACCTGCGTGTATCCGCGGGCGAATCGCCTTGCGTGTCGCCCGAACTGGCAAGGGGCCTGTGAGATGCGGCCCGACCTCTCTCACGGCCATCGTCGCCCCCTGCATCCGGCTCCTGCGGCGCGCGATGCGGTGCGGCCGACCCCGCTTCCGGCTGTGCCTGTCACCTCGCCCGAGCGCCTGAGGAGCGCCCAGCCGATCGCTCAATCGGCCTCCGATGTCCCCTCGCTGCAGGCCGGCCGCCGTTCCGCGCCGCGCCTGCGCCTCAGTCTTCCGGCGCGTCTGATCGCGGTCGAGAAGGCGCACACCTGCATCCTCCTCAACCTTTCGCGCACCGGCGCGCAGGTCGCGATCCTCGACGCGATGCGCGAAGGCGAGGGCGCGCTCCTGCGCTGCGGCGTCATCAATGCCTTCGCGATCGTCACCCGCAGCGAATTCGGCCTCAATGCGCTCATGTTCGACGAGCCGCTCACCGACGAGGAGGTGCTCGAGACGCGGCGCTATCACGAGAACTTTGAGGAGCGCGAGAAGCGCGCGCTGATCGAAACCGCGCGCAAGTGGGCGACGGGCGACACCTCGGACGACCGCCCGCTCTGACCGCCTTAAGCGGCATGCGACCTACGCAATAGAACGGGGGGGTGACACCACCCGATCTTCATGCCCGTCCGGCACGCTCGCGGGCATCATGTCAGCAGAGCCGACACCTCCTCTCGTGTCCGGCGGGGTCCTCCCCGTGGGTCGCCGGTCGGCGGCGCGGTTGCGGCTCGCGATCCCCGGCCGCTTCGTCTCGCTCTGCGATACGCAGAACTGCATCGTTCTCGACCTGTCAGGGACAGGAGCGCGCCTCGCGCTCGCCCGGCCGGTAGGCTGCGGCCAGCACGGTTACGTGGCCGTGGCCAACTTCGAGCTGTTCGGGTCGGTCGTGCGCATCGAACATGGGCGGCGCGGTGGTCTCAATGCGATGACCTTCGACGAGCCGATCGACAAGGCGCAGGTCATCGCGATCCGTCATTTCGCCGAGGGCTTCGCCGATCGCGAAAAGGCGGCGCTGCGCGAACAAGTGCGGCGCTGGGTCAGCGGCGAGCGCTGAGCCGCCTGGCCGCTGCGCAGCTCTCGCGGATGAGGCTTGCCAAAGCCGGCAAATCCCACTAGAGCGCCGGCCAATCCCGACATTGTCGCGACAAGGTTTGGATGCTGGCGCCTCCGAGGGCCGGCCCCACACCGCGTTTCCGCACTGTCTCCACACGACGAAAGACTCGCATGGCCGACATCGCGCGCCTGACCACGCTGATCGAACCCGAGGCATCCGCACTCGGCTTCGAGCTCGTGCGCGTGGCGATGGTCCCCTCCGAGGCCGGTGACGGCGGCATGGCGCTCCAGATCATGGCCGAGGACCCGGCGACCGGCCAGCTGGTGCTCGACCAGTGCGCCGCCCTCTCGCGCCGCATCTCCGACGTGATCGACGCGGCGGAAGAGGCGGGCGAGGTGCTGGTGGAGGGGGCCTATCACCTCGAAGTCTCATCGCCCGGCATCGACCGGCCCCTGACCCGCGACAAGGACTTCGCGAACTGGGCCGGGCACGAAGTCCGGATCGGGATGGACAAGGGCTATGCCGGCCAGCGCGTCAACAAGGGCGTGCTTGGGGGGCTTGAGGATGGTATGGTCCTCGTCAAGGAAGTGAAGGCGGGCGATGTGCGCCTGCCGCGCGAACAGATTCACACGGCCCGGCTCGTCCTCACCGACGCGCTGATCGCCGCCACCCGCCCGCTGGACACCAGCGGGGCCGACGAACTCATCGAAGAAGAAGAAAAGGCAGACGACTGATGGCCAGTGCCATTTCCGCCAACAAGGCTGAGCTTCTCGCAATCGCCAACGCGGTCGCCTCGGAAA
>JBJTSG010000033.1:0-3555 GCA_046076505.1 Erythrobacter sp.
GGCTCCTGATCGTCTGCCCGAGCGGCAACTGGGTCATGTCCGTCCCCGCCGGGGCATAGCGCCCGCGCACCGGCTCCCTGACCGTGAAGTAGATGACGCCGCCCAGCACCAGCCCCGGCAAGCCCATCAGGATGAAGGCCCAGCGCCAATCGAAGATCTCGGCCAATTGCCCGCCGATGATGAGGCCGCCGGCGGTCCCCATGCTCGCCCCGATGGTGAGGTAGCCCATCGCCTTGGCGAGTTCACTGCGGGGGAAGTAGTCGGCGATGACGCTCTGCGAGGAGGGGCCCGAGCAGCCCTCGCCCACGCCCACCCCGGTGCGCGCGAGGAACAGGGTCCAGAAGCCCGTCGCCAGCCCGCAGGCCGCGGTCAACAGGCTCCAGAAGGCGATCGCCGCGGCGACGATGGTCTTGCGGGTCGAGCGATCCGCGAGCCGCGCCGCTGGGAAGCCCGCGAGGACGTAGATCAGCGAGAAGGCGAGCCCGCCGAGCAGCCCCAGCTGGAGATCGCTGAGGCCGAACTCCGCCTTGATGTCCTGCACGAGGATGCCGAACACCAGCCGGTCGGCGACACTGAAGGCGCTTGTCGCCGTGAACAGCGCCAAGACGTACCAGCGATACGCCCCGGGCTTATCGTCGTCAGTGGTGAGGGCGGGCGTAGAGGCCATTGTCCACCGGGATCGTCAGGCCGTTGAGGAACCGCGCCTCGTCCGAGGCGAGGAACAGCACGCATCCCGCGACATCCTTGGGATGGCCCAGCGCATTGGCGTCGAGCGGGCCTTCGGGAATTTCCATCGGCGTCGTGCCCGCCCTTCCGCTCACGCCCATCACCATCGGCGTCTCGATGCCGCCCGGCGCGAGCGCGTTGACCCTGATGCCGTAACCCTTGTCCTGGAAATCCATCGCCAAGGCGCGGGTCATCCCGGCGATCGCCGACTTGGCCGCGGCATAGGCGGGGATGTTGCCGTAGCCCATCAGCGCCGCGGTCGAGGCCATGTTGATGATCGACGAGCCGCCTCCGCCGACGGTCTTGTGCCGGTGCTTCATCAGCGGCAGCGCGTGCTTGCAGCCGAAGAACGTGCCCATCACGTGGATGTCCATGTGCAGGCGGAAATGCGCGGTCGAGCAGTCTTCGATGCTCTCGAATATGACGTTGCCGGCGTTGACGAGGATGTCGAGCCCGCCGTGACGCTCCAGGATCGCCTGGATCACGGCCGCCCACTGGTCCTCCTGCGTGACGTCCAACGCCATAGCGTCGCCGCCGATGCTGTCCGCGACCTGGTGGGCGAGCTCGGCGTCGCGGTCGGTGACGATCACTGTCGCCCCCTCGCGCGCCAGCACCTCGCAATCGGCCTTGCCAAGGCCCATTGCCCCGCCCGTCACGAGCGCCACCTTGCCCGCTACCCGTCCCGCCATCTGCTCTCTCCCAAAAGCGCTTGTTTTGTGAGGGGCAGCCTATCGGGCGAGCGTTCGCAAGCCACTGTCGAAAGCGCGAGGGCACCGGCGGCAAGGCGGGGTGTATTGTTGAGGCCTGAGGGAGAGGCAAGCATGATGGACGCGGCCGAAGTCGAACGCCTGAAGGCGATGATGGAGTGGGAGGGCCGCCGCACCGCGCCACCCGAAGGCTTTCCCGCGCTCCCCGACATGCCTGCCGGGCGCTACACCAGCCCCGAATACTTCGCGCTCGAGCAGCAGCACGTGTTCCGCAAGTCCTGGCTCTTCGCCGGGCACATGGACGAGATCCCCGAGCCCGGATGCTGGATGCGCTGGCACAACGCCGGCGATCCGATCGTCATCGTCCACGGCATGGACGGCAGGTTACGCGCCTTTCACAACACCTGCCGTCACAGGGGCGCGCCGGTCGTCACCGAGGACCGCGGCAAGTCTTCGCGCCTGATGTGCGGCTATCACAACTGGACCTACAAGACCGACGGGAGCCTCGTCGGGGTGCCCGAGCGGCGCGACTTCCCCAAGGACTTCGACCTCTCGTGCCGCGGCCTCCTGCCGGTGCGCTGCGAGCTGTTCGGCAAGGTCATCTACGTCAACTTCGACATGGAGGCGATGCCGCTCCTCGACTGGCTGGGTCCGCTGGCGCGCGAATGGGAGGAGTTCGCCTTCGACCGCATCAGGCTGGCGGCGCGGCACAGCTTCGACCTCAAGTGCAACTGGAAGATCGCGATGGAGGCCAACATGGAGGTCTACCATGTCCCCTTCATCCACCCGGACACGGTCGCCCCGCTGGTGGACAGCAGCCGCAATTACAACACCCTGTATCCCAACGGGCATGCGCGGATGCTCGCCCCACCGCCGCGCCAGACCAACCGCGAGCACGTGCGGGCGATCGATTCCCCGCCAGGCTGGCAACAGATCGCAACCGTCGGCGAGCTGGGGCGCACCTGCACCCAGAGCTACACGCTGTTCCCCAACTGGGTCTCGCCGCTGTCGAACTATTTCGTCCCGCCGCTGGTGTTCTGGCCGACCTCGCTCAACACCACGCGCCTCGAGCTGGTGACGATGGCGCTGGACTGGGGTGACGCCCCCGCACCGGACCTGTGGACCGTTCCCGATGCCAGTCAACCGGGCGGCCGGCAGATGAGCCCGATCATCCTCGAGGACACCCAGTTCGGCGAGGCGATCCAGCACTCCGTGGAAGGCTCGGCGTTCCGCTCGGTGCCGCTCTCCTACCAGGAAGCGCGGATCTATGCCTTCCACCAGAGCCTCGACCGCATGATCGGGATCGCCAACGTGCCCGAGCATCTCCGGGTCGAGCAGGTGATCGGGCCGGAGTGGGTCTGGCCCGCCGATCCCCGGCCCGCGCAGATGGAGCGGGAGGTCTCGGGCACGCGCGAAGCGGCCGAATGACGCTACGGAAATCTGCTTTCTTCGAGCGGTGTTGCGCATTTGTCGCAGTTTGGCGGGATCACTATCGCTTTTGCTGATGGTGCGCGACCCGGGTCGCCATACACCTGCACAGCGTACCCGAAGGTGTGTAGGATAAGCCGCCACGGGTTGGGGAGAAACCGGGCGCGCGGGCGAGCCGCGGCCCATTGGGGAGAGAGAGGACCATGAACACACTTCGTGCCCGAATTCCGTCCGGCAGCGGCCTGCGCCGCGCGCTGCTGTGCGGGGCGGCCCTGAGCGGCCTAGCCGCCATGCCGTCCGCCGCCTTCGCGCAGGACTCGGCCGCCAGTGCCGAGAACACCGAAGGCGAGATCATCGTCCAGGCCCGCCGCCAGAACGAAAGCCTCCAGGAAGTCCCCGTCACGATCACCTCGGTCAACGCCGAAACGCTCAACAATTACGTGAGCAACACCGTCGCGTCGCTGCAATCGCGCGTGCCCTCGCTCTCCGTGCAGGTCGGTGGTTCGGGTTCGGGCGGCCAGCTCTCCCTGCGCGGCGTCGGCTCGTCGAACATCTCGGCGGCCTTCGACAGCGCCGTCGCGTTCGACTTCGACGGCGTCCAGGTTTCGACCATGCGCCTCGTGCAGACCGGCTTCTTCGACATGAAGCAGGTCGACGTCCTGAAGGGCCCGCAGTCGCTGTACTTCGGCAAATC
>JBJTSG010000034.1:0-2597 GCA_046076505.1 Erythrobacter sp.
CGTGCGGATCGGCGGCGCCGTCCGTCAGCACCACGAAACCGACCGGGCTCTCTCCCCACTTGCGCGACGGAATGCCGACCACCGCCGCCTCGACGACGTCCGGCTCCTTCACGAGTTCGGCCTCCAGATCGGAGGGGTAGATGTTGAAGCCCCCCGAAATGATCATGTCCTTGGCCCGGCCGACCAGCTCGACGAAGCCGTCCGCGTCGACCCGCCCGATATCGCCCATGCGCATCCACACCTCGCCGGTCGCAGGGTCGGTCCACTGCGCTTCCGCCGTCTTGTCGGGGCGGTTCTTGTAGCCGCTCATCATGGTGAGGCTGCGCCCGACGAGATTGCCCGGCGTGCCCGGCGGCACCTCGCGGTCATCGTCGTCGAGCACCTTGAGCTCGCTGCCCGGCGCGGGGCGGCCCACGGTGTGGAGCTTGTCGGGGAACTCGTGCGCGGCGAGCAGGCAGACGACCCCGCCCTCGGTCATCGAGTAGATCTCGATGAGGCCGCCCGGCATCCGCCGCAGCACCTCGCGCTTGAGGTTCGCCGGGAAGGGGGCGGAGGTGCAGTATTTCAGCTTCAGGCTGGAGAGGTCGAAATCGTCGAAGCCGGCGAAATCCATCAGCCGCTGATACTGGACCGGCACCAGCATGGTGATGGTCGTGCGGTCGCTCTGGGCGTGCGCGAGCCACTTGGCGCAATCGAACTTGCCCATCACCCGCACGCAGCCGCCGGCGAGCAGCAAAGGGAGGAACGCGACCATCGTGGTGTTCGAATAGAGCGGCGTCGAGGCGAGCGAGCGGACCTCGATCCCCGCACCGAGGTAGGACGTGGCGGTCGTCGCGAACTGGCGCCAGCGCATCTGGTGCGAATGGACGATGCCCTTGGGGATGCCGGTCGTCCCCGAGGAATAGATGATATTGAACGGGTCCTTCGGCTCCGGCTCGAAGTCGGGCGCACGGGCACCGGGAGGCGCCATCCACTGGTCGATGCTCTCGAGCGGCACCCGGATCAGCTCGGCCATGAAGTCCGGCCCGAGCTCCGCCGCTTTGGCCGCGTCGATGAACGGGTGGATCGCGCCCGAATCCTTCGCCACCCCGTCGAGCTGCTCGTGCGAGGCGCTGGTCGTCAGCGGCGCCGCAACACCGCCCGCGCGCACCGCGGCGAGGATGACGAGGGCGTATTCGACGCTCGAGGTGCCGAGGATCGCGACCGACTGCCCCCGCTTGAGACCCGTCTCCACCAGCCGCGCCGCAAGCCGTTCGACCAAGCCCACCAGCTCGGCCCAGTAGGTCTCGCGCTTCTCGTCCCTCAGCGCGAGTTCGTCGCCGCGCAGGCGCGACCATTGCATGAGGATCTCGGGGAAGCTGCCGAAAGGCTCGGCAAGCCGGCTCATCATCATTGCATTGGTCATGGCCGCTACGCATAATCGGCAGGGCGCGCTGCGCCAAGGATTTGAAGGGCACATGATGGGACGCACCGCACACATGATCGCCCTGTCCGCGCTGACGCTGGCATCGGCGACCATGGCGCAGGAGCAGGGTGACGAGCCGGAGAGCGTGCTGGTCGCGCTCGCCCATCCCGATGATGAGCTGTTCATGGCCCCGGCCATCGCCGCTCTGGCGCGTGAGGGGCATAGCGTGAGGATCGTTCACGCAACGCCGGGCGATGCGGGGCCCGGGGTCTCCGGCATGGCCAAGGGCGATACGCTAGCCGCCGTCAGGCGCGGCGAAGCCCAATGTGCCGGGAAAGCGCTGGGCGTGACCGAGGTTATCAATCTGGGCTTTGGCGACGGCCAATTGGCCGCGCATGTGCGGGACGGGTCGCTGGAAAAGGCGCTCGCGGCGCATGTCGCGGCAGCCGACACGGTGCTGACCTGGGGGCCGGATGGCGGCTATGGCCATGCCGACCACCGCCTGGTGAGCGCGGTCATCAGCCAGATGGTGCAGGAAGCCCCCGCCACCAATCGCCAGACGCTGCTCTATGTCGGCATTCCCGACGGCGACCTGCCGGCGGTGCCGGATATGGCAGGCTGGGCGGTGACCGATCCCGCGCTGCTGACCCGCAAGATCCCCTACACCCGCGCCGATCTTGCTGCTGCCAAGGCCGCCGCGATGTGCCACGCCACCCAGTTTCCGGCCGCGTCGCGTGAAGGGATGATGGGGCTGTTCGACAAGACGATGTGGCAGGGCGAGGTGCATTTCCGCCCCGCCTTCTGAGCCGCTCGACCAACGGCCCGCCGCACTCGTGGAAAAGCGGACCCAAGGGCCCTCCCGCAGTTGGGTTTCCCGGTTCGGGCGCCTATATGATGGGCCATGGACGAGAACACCAACCAGACACCCGCAAAAGTGCCCAACGCCAATGAATATGGCGCAGATTCCATCAAGGTTCTGAAGGGCCTCGATGCCGTGCGCAAGCGGCCGGGGATGTATATCGGCGACACCGATGACGGCTCTGGACTGCACCACATGGTCTTCGAGGTCAGCGACAATGCCATCGACGAGGCGCTGGCGGGGCATTGCGACCTCGTTCTGATCGAATTGAACCCCGACGGCTCGGTTTCGGTCGAGGATAACGGGCGCGGCATCCCTACCGGCATGCACCCC
>JBJTSG010000035.1:0-16970 GCA_046076505.1 Erythrobacter sp.
GGGCGATGATCGCGGCGGCGGCGCTGCCGGGCGCAAAGCTGCGAGCTTCGACGCGGCGGACCCAGCCCCAGCCCTCGATCGCGGCGAGCGGCCAGCCATAAGTCTCGGGCTCGCGCTCGACGAAGCGCCACGCGGCGCCGAGGAGGATGGCAAGGACGATGGCGAAGAACACCCAGCCGTAGACAATGTGGTCGAAGCCGGTCGCCTTCTCGGCGCCGACGAACTGGGCGACGTAGATGGTGGCGAAGGCGCGCACGCCGTTGGCGAGGACGGGGACGATCACGCAGGCAGTCATGAAGGCGGCGCGGGTGGTCCAGCGCCGGAACCGGGTGGCGCAGACGAGCACGCCCAGCGCCACCATCGCGATCAGGAACTTCACGCCCGAACAGGCCTCGGCGACGATGAACAGCCCGGCGGGGGTGTGGATATGGATGCTCTCGATCCGCGCCGGAACGCCGGCGAGATGGACGAGACCGATCGCCAGCTCGGCGGTGATGTGCTGGAGCGGCGGGATGATTTCGTCGCCGAAGGGCACGAGGAAAACGGCGAAGGCGAGCGGCACGGCAAGGACAAGGCTCGCACGCAGGCCGATCAGCGTCACCACCGCACCCTGCACCGCTCCCACCGCGCCGGCCTGCGCCACGAGGTTGATCCCGTGGGCCTCCCCGGCCCGCCACAGGCCGAGCCCGGCGGCGACGAGCACGAGGCCGGGCCAGAGGGGCTGCGGGCGGGTCCGCGCAAGGTCGCTTTCCTTGAGCGCCACCAGCCAGGCGATGATGAAGGGCACCAGAAGCAGGTGGTTGTAGGTGTCGATGGTCCACCATTGGTGGAGCATGGCGCCCCATGCCGCTGACGTCACGCCGGCCAGCGCCAGCACGGCGAGGGCGAGCCCCGCGAGCGGCGCGCGCCATGCGGCAGGAAGGCCGCCAGCTCGCGCGGGCGCGACGAGGGCCGCGCTCTCAGGCCGCATGGCGCTGCCCTTCCGGCTGCTTGCCGACGAGCTCCGCCAACGGGCTCAGCATCGCTTCCCAACCGTGGCGCTCGAGCACGAAGCGGCGCGCGGCGGCGCCCACGCCGGCCGGGCCTTCGGGGTCGGCCAGCAGGAGCTCGATCCGCGCGGCCATCGCCGCCGCATCGGGCAGGCAGACCAGCCACTGCGTGCCGTCGGCCGCCGCAATCCCGGTGGCCGCCTCGGGCGTGAGAACCACGGGCTTGGCCATCGCCATCGCCTCGAGCACCTTGTTCTGCACCCCCCGCGCGATCAGCAGCGGGGCGAGCACCGCGTCGGCGGCGGCGATGAAGGGGCGCACGTCGGGAACCTCGCCCCACACGCGCACGCCGCGCACACCTTCGTGGGCGAGGAGCCGGGCGGTCGGGTTGCGGCCGACGACGTGGAAGGTCGCTTGCGGCAGCTGCGTGCGCAGCATCGGCATCAACTCCTCGATGGCCCACAGCGCAGCCTGCTCGTTGGGGCGATAGTCCATTTGCCCGGTGAAGACGAAATGGGGGCCCTCGGCGCGCGCGATCCCGGGGTGCGGCGAGACCGCGGCCGGGTCGAAGAACGCCGCGTCGATGCCGTTGCCGATCACCCGGATGTTGACCGCCGCCGGGTCGGTGAGACGGCTGCGGTAAAGCGCCGCCTCGGCCTCGGAGATCAGGATCGTCGCGTCGGCGCGGCGCCCCAGCCGCTCCTCCTCGCGCGCCAGCAGCCGCCCCTCGCGGGCGTTGAGCCAGACCCTCTCGCCAGCGGCGGCGTAGGCATCGAATTTGGCACTGTCGACGTCGCACAGGTCGAGCACCACCGAGCCGTCGAAGTCCGCGGGCACGTACTGGCCCATGTGGCCCGAAAAGACGACGATCGCCTCGATGGCCTCGCGCGCAATGGTCTCGCGCACCCAGGCCGCGAGCCGCCGGCTGTGGAAGTAGGCGAGGCTCACCGGCTTGCGCGCGAGCACTGCCTCGATCCCTGCGAGCGGCAGCGGCTTCGCCAGGGGCACGATGCAGGTGGAGGCCGCGATCCGGCCGAGCGCCGCCACGTCGGACCCTGCGCCGTCGTCGAGGCAGCCGACATGCACCGGGCCCAAGCGGGCGAGAGCCTTCAGGATATGGTGCGTGCGGATCCGGTCGCCGCGGTCGGGCGGGCACGGCACGCGCTGGGCGAGGAACAGGATGCCGCCCATCAGGCGAGGCCTCGGGCGATCCATGGTCCGAGGGTGTTGGCGAGCGGCAGCGGGAGCTTCTTCCAGAGCTCGATCTTGCGGCTGTATCCCGCGTCCGTGGGGTCGATGTTGCGCGGGCGCGCGCCCGGCGCGGTCCAGGCGGCGTAGGTGAGCGGCTCGGGCGCAAAGCCCCAGTTCTTCTTGAAGGCGAACGGCCCGCTGCCCGTCTTGGACCGCCCGAAATCGAACCGCTGCATTCCCTGCCGGCGGGCGTGGAGCATCAGCTCGTAATACATCACCTCATTGGCGCGCGCGCCGCGGGCGCCGAAGGTGCCGCCGCCCCAGAAAGGCATGACCGCACCGCCATGGTAGAAGCTGAGGACGCTCGCCAGCGGCCGCTCGCCGTCCCACACGGTGAGGATGTCGCTCGCCTCGGGGAAGGCCTCCAGCATCGCGCCGAAGAGGCTCTTCGGGAAGACCGGCGTGCCGAGATTGCGCACGCTCTCGGCATAGCAGGCGTAGTGCGCTGCGAGATCGCCAGGCCCCCGCCCGATGGCCACGCGGTGTCCGAAAGCCAGGCCCTTGCGCACTTCGGCCCGCGCTTTGCGGGGGATCGCGAGGAGCTCCGCTTCGTCGTCGGCGGCGAGCGCGCGTTCGAAGCCGCAGTGCTTGTCGGACCAGCTGTCCCAGCCTTGCGGAATGGCGCCGCCGCGCAGCTCGATGCCGGCAAAGCCGCCACAAGCGGCATGGGCCTGCGCACTCTCGGCGAGCGCCCGCGCCGCATCATTGCTGCCCGCAAGAATGCCGCCGCCAACGCCGAAGCCGCTCGAGACGAGCGCCTTGCCGAACAGCGCCGAGCGCACCTCGGTGAGCGGCAGCCAGCCGGTGAGCGTGCCCATGCGCTCGGCAACGAGGCCGGCGGCGCGCTGGCCCGTCCCGGCCTCGACGGCGCGCAGCCAGGCGGGGCGGTGGAACAAGCTCGCGCCCGCTTCGGCGACGAAGCCCTCGATGCGCGCGCGCTCGCCCGGATCGGCAAGGTCGACGCGGCGCACGCTGGTCGCGGCCTTGACGGGGGCGTTCATGCCGGCACGTCCTCGGGCAAAGCGAAGGCCACGGTCCGCGCCGCCTCGACCGCGGCGACCTCATCCATCCGGGCCCACGCGAACTCATGGACCAGCTCGCCGAGCTTGCCCGCGATCTTGGCGAGGCCGGTGTAGTGCCGGACGCGCGAGCGCAGCGGTGCGTGCTCGACGCGCGGCTGGTCGGGATCGACCTCCCAGGGGTGGAAATAGAACACCGCCGGGCGCTGCTCTTCGCGGTTCACCTGGCGGATCGCCCAGCGCGAGAAGGCATAGGGCAGCACGCGGAAGAAGCCCCCTCCCCCTGCCGCCACGCGCCGCCCGCCCAGCATCGCGGTGGTCACCGGGATTTCGACGAGCGGCGCGGATGCGAGCGGACGGAAGGCAAAGCGCGGCGCCTCGGGCCAGCCGTAGTGGTCGTGGACCACCGGCGCGACGCTCGAGGAATAGGCATAGCCGTGCTCGGCGAGCACATCGAAGGCCCAGGGTGTGCGATGGTCGATCGAGAAGCTCGGCGCGCGGTAGCCGGTGACGGGCACCCCGGCGCAATCCTCGATGATCGCGCGGGCCTTGCGGATGTCATCGGCGAATTCGGATGGGCTGAAGGTGAACACCCGCGCATGGTCATAGCCGTGGCTGGCGAGCTCGTGCCCGGCCTCGGCGATGCGGCGGATCATCGCGGGATGGCGCTTCGCCACCCAGCCGAGGGTGAAGAACGTCGCCTTGACGTCGGCCTCGGCGAAGAGGTCGATGACGCGCTCGACATTGTCTGCGACCCGGGTACGGATCGCGTCCCAGTCGCCCCGCGCGATGACATTCTCGAAGGCGCCCACCTGGAACCAGTCCTCGACATCGACGGAAAGGGCGTTGACGATCGGCAGGTCCCGAGGCGGGGAGAAGCTTGCGTTCATCGTTACGCGGCCCTGCGTGACGGGTCTTCCTCGAGCCATTCGATGAGCATCGTGAGCACGTGGCGGAACGACTGCTCCTGCTCTTCGAGCCGCGCCTCGATGCGCTCCAGCGCGGCAGAGAGGCGCGCCTCGGCGGCCTCGCTATCCTCGTCCGAGAGCCCCGCGCCGGTCGCCGAGCGGCGGCTCATGCCGGCGGCCTGGAGTTCGCTGATCGCCGCTTCGAGCTCGGCGGTGCGCGCATCGCGCTCGGCAAGCAGCGCTGCGACTTCAGTCGCCGGGAGGCTGGCGGGTGCCGGTTCGGGCGCAGCCGCGGGCTCCGCTTCGCCCGCCTCGACGGGGGCGGGTACCGTTTCCGGTGCCGGTGCCGGTTCCGGTGCCGGAGTCGGCTCGGGCGCGGCCCTGAGGTCGCCGCCCCCGGCCCGCGCGCCGCGGTTCTGGTCGGCCGCCATCTCGGCGACCACGGCATCGAGCATCTGCAGCGACAGGCGGTCGCTTTCCTCTATCGCGGCGAGCAGCAGCAGGCGGTTCATCACCTGGTTGACGCGCCGCGGGATTCCGTCGGTGTGGTTGTAGAGCGCCTCGAGCAGCCCCGCCTCGAAGGCCGGGCGGCCGTTCCAGCCGACATGGCACAGGCGGTGGCGGACGTAGTGCCCGACCTCGCCCTCATCGAGCGCCTCAAGATGATGCGAGGCGATGATCCGCTGGCGCAGCTGTTCGAGCCCCGGATGATGGGCGACGGTGCGGCGGAACTCGGGCTGGCCGAGCAGCAGCGATTGCAGCAGCGGGTGCGAGCCGAGCTGGAAGTTGGAGAGCATCCTGAGCTCCTCCAGCGCGGTGAGCTCGAGGTTCTGGCATTCGTCGACCACCAGCAGGCAGCGCCGGCCGGCGCGCGCCTCGTCCTGGAGGAAGCGCTCGATCGTGCCCAGCGCGCTCGCCTTGTCGTGGCCCTCGACATGAAGGCCGAAAGCCTGGGCAACGACGTGCACCAGCTCCGCGCCGTCCAATGCGGTGGTCACGACCTGCGCGACCGTCAGCGCGTTGGGGTCGATGCGCTGCATCAGATGCGCGACCAGCGTCGACTTGCCCGCCCCGACCTCGCCGGTGATGACGATGAAGCCCTCCCCCTGGCTGAGGCCGTAGCCCAGATAGCTCATCGCCTTCTTGTGGCTGGTGCTCTCGAAATAGAACTGCGGGTCGGGGGTCAGCTGGAAGGGGCGTCCGCTGAAGCCGTAGAACTGTTCGTACATGACTGCGTGTCCCCTTAGAAATTGTACCTGAGGCCGACCAGCGCGGTGGCGATGGCGAAGTCCTGCGCGGTGAACTGGCTGTCGACGTAATCGACCCCAATGGCGGCGCGGCCCTGAAGGCGCCGGGTGATGTCCTGATTGTAGGCCGCCGATCCGCCGACCGCGGTCACGTCGTTGTTGCCCGCGCCCTTGAACCAGTTGACGTAGGCGTTGGTGCTGATTGCCGCGTCGGACCCGAGCTGGCGCGAAAGGCCGCCGGTGACGTAGTAGCTCTCGTCGACAAGCCCGTTGACGCCGGCGAGCACGGTGTTCGGTGCAGCGATGAAGGTGCGGCGGTCGTAGCCTGCGCCAAGCGCGGCCGTGGTGCGGCCCACGGTGCGCTGGTAGGAGGCGCGCACACCGCGTCCGCGGAACGCTGTGCCGCGCGCCGAACCCAGCGCGCCGACCAGTGCCTGGCCCTGCGTGCCGCCGACGAGCCCGCCGAAATCGCCCGAGACCGGGTTGCGGATCGCCTGGAAATCGGTCCCCAGCGCGGCGAGCCCGTTGTTCAGCACACCGCCGAAGCCGCTCACCCCGTCATAGACGGCGACGGCGAGGCTGCTGCGCTGGCTCGGCGCGTAGGTGAAGGTGCCGTAGTAGGTGGTGGAATCGTAGCGCCGCCCGACCGAGGCCTGAAGGCTGGTGCGCGACGAGGGCCGCCACAGCACGCCCACGTCCCACAGCAGGCCGTCGACCTTGAAGGCGATCTGGCGCGGGCCTGTCTCGTCGGTGACGAAACGCCCGTCGGTACCGATCACCGGGACGCCATTGGCATCGCGCAGCGCATCGCGGCTCGAGATCTCGACATTTTCGTAGCCGACTCCGCCGACCAGCGCGAGGTCCTGAGTGACCGGCACGGTCACGTCGCCGCGCACATAGAGGTCGCGGACCCGCTGGTCGAGGTTGGAGATGTCCTCCTGGAAGCCCCCGGCGGTGACTGCGAGGCCGACGGGCAGCACCTCGCCCGCGCGCGTCCCGGCGCGCAGCTGGCCCATGTAGGTGACGCTGTCGTCGAACAGGTCGGCCGCCTGGCCCGGCCCCGTGACGAGCGCATTGTCCGCCTCGAAGCGGTTGTAGCCGGCGCGCGCCACCCCTTGCACGCCGACGTCGCCGACGCGGGTCTGAAGGCTCGGCCCTGCGTAGGCGGAATAGACGCGGCTCTCGCGGTTGTCGCGCGACAGCGGGTTGGCGGTGACGCCGCCGCCCGCATCGATGCGGCTGCGCGCGGCGAGCCCGCCCGCCTCGAGGCTCAGGGTCCCCGGCACCACGCCGAGCGTCCCGCGCGCGACGCCGCTGATGGTGTTCACGTCGACATCGTCGTCATTGTAGCTGATGTTGCGCTCGTAGCGCAGCGAGACGGCGGCAGCGCTGTTCCGGCCGACGAGGTTCGCGTCGATCCCGGCGGCGACCTGGGTGTAGGTCACCACATCGTTGCCCGGCGTGATCTCGGCCGAGACGATCTGGCTCGCCTCGATATAGGGCTGGACGATGCGCTGCCGGCGCTGCTGCTGCTGCGGCTGCTGCTGCTGGCCGCCCTGCTCGGCGCCCTGCGGCTGCGGCTGGGCCTGCGCGAAAGCCGGCGCCGCGCCCGCGAGGACGGCGGCACCGGCCAGCAGCGCGGGCACGAAAGAGGTCACACGCATTCTCACTTCCCCCTCCCCCCATAGGTGCCGAAACGGCGGCCCGAGGGGCTGTAGCGCGCGGCGTTGAGGAGCAGCTTGATGTCGGCGCAGGCCGACAGGAGTTGCTGCGCGTCCTCGAGCGCGGCGCGGCTGGTGTCGTCGGCGCGCACCACCAGCAGCGCTTGGCCGACATGCTGGGCAAGTTCGGCAGCGGGCGATGCGGCAAGCGCGGGCGGCGTATCGAAGATCACGATCCGGCTGGGCGCACCCTGCGTCAGGCGGTCGAGCACGGCGGCGGTGCGGGTGCTGGCGAGCAGCTCCGCATCGCGCACGCTCGGGGTACCGGCGGGCAGCACGAACAGCCCGGCGATATCGGTGCGGATGACGAGGCTCTCGGGCGCGAGCGAGGGATCGGCGAGCGCGTCCATCAAGCCGCTCTCGCCCTCGATCCCGAGCCGCTCGGTGACGCTCGGGCGCACCACGTCGGCATCGACGAGCAGCACCTCGAGGCCCTGTTCGGCGGCGAGCGCGATGGCGAGGTTGGTCGCGCAGTAGGTCTTGCCCTCGCCCGGGTGCGGCGAGCAGACGAGGATCCGCCGGGCGAGCGCGCCGCCGCTGCGGGCATCGGCGAGAAGCTCGCGCTTGACGATCCGGAACTCCTCGAGGAGCCCGGTCACCGGGTCCTCGGGCACGATCAGCCCGGCCTCGCGCAGGGTCTCGCGGTCGATGGCTGCGAAGGGGCCGGAAAAGGCGACGGCGCGCGGCGCCTCGGGTTCGGGGACGGCGGGCGCTTCGGGTGCGGGTGCGGCGGCGGCAGGCGGCGGCGCGGCTTGCGGCTGCGGCGCGGGCTGCGGCGCAGGCTGCGGGTGCGCACGGCGCAGCGCGGCGGGCACCTGCGGCACCTCGGGAAGCCTTGGGGCCCCGTTCTGCGGGCCGAGACCGAAGACGGCATCGGCGCGCTCGAAGAGCGAGGCGGGTCTGGCGCCGCGGGGGTCGATCTTGCTCTGTTCGGTCATCGTCCGTCCCCCGTCTTCACGCCATCGCCCCGACCGAGACGACCTCGATCGCGAGCAGGATGACGAACATCGCCACAAGGCCCGCACAGGCCGCGCCGAACTGCTTCAGCCGCTGGCGCTCGACCGCCTTGGCCGCCTCGGAGACGGTCAGCGAGATCGCGCCGATCACCGGCAGATCGAAGGCGCGCTCGAGCTTCTGCGGCGTGGCGAAGCCGGACTTGAGCTGCGCCATTGCATAGGCCGCCGCAATTCCGGCGCCGAGGCCGGCGAACAGCACGCCGAGGAGCAGCAGCGGGCGCTTGGGCGAGGACGGCTTCTGCGGCACGGCGGGCTGCTGAATGATGTCGAAGCGGAACTGGCTGGCCTTGTCCTCGACCTTGCCGCGGGTCTTCAGCGCCTCGCGATCCTGGAGGAGCTTCTCGTAGTTCTGGCGCAGCACGTCATAGTCGCGGCTGATGCGGTTCGCTTCGGCAGCGACGGTCGGCTCGCTCGCTTGGCTCGCCATCAGCGCGGCAGCATTGCTCTGGAGCGCGGCGCGCTTGGCCTGGAGCGCCTCGACCGCGGCCTGGCGGTCGCTCTTGATCGCGACCAGCGAGGCATAGGCAGGGTTGGGCGCGCCGCCCGCATCGTCGCCCGCGGCCGCCGCCTGGCGGGCGAGCAGCGCGACCTGCTTGCTGGTCGCGATCACGTCGGGGTGCTTGTCGGTGAGCCCGCGGGCGCGCAGCTCGGCGAGCTGGGTCTGGGCGACTTGCAGCGCCGCCTTCGGCCCGGTCGCATCGCGCCCGCCGGTGACGGTGCGCGGAGTGTTGGCGATCTGGCCCGAGATGGCGGCGAGCGCGGACTGGGCAGCGGCAAGGTCGGCCTCGACATCGCGCAGTGCGTCGCGCGAATCCTGGACCTTCTTCGACAGGCTGTCCGAACCGCCGGCGAGGTCGGGATACTGCGCCTCGAAGGCGGAGCGGCGCTGCTCGGCCTGCTCGAGCTCGGCCTTGCGCTCGGCGAGCTGGCGATCAAGATCGCCGATCGCGGTGTTGATCCCGGTGCGGCTGCCGATCACGTATTCCTCGCGCAGGATGTCGAGCAGCTTCTGCACCACGTCGCGCGCCAGCACCGCGTTCTGCGCATCGTCGAGGTCGCGGCGGCCGATCGCGGCGGTGATTTCGAACAGGTTGTCCTGTTCGCTCGTCACCTTCACCTCCTTGTCGAGCTCGGCGATCGCGGCATCGAGCGCCCCGCGCTCGGTGATGCCTTCGCCAAGGCGCGTCGAGGTCACCACCTTCTCGAGGTTCTTGGCGCTCGAGAGCGTCTGGCGCACGCGCATGATCTCCTGCTTGCCGTCACCGGCAATGCCGAGCTGCTTGGAGAGCACGTCCTCGACGTCGACATAGACGCGCGCCTTGCTTTCGTAGGTGTTGGGGATCAGGCTGACCGCCACCCACCCGAGGAGGCACACCCCCCAAGCGACCGCGATCGCGATCCAGCGCCGGTGCCAGACCGACCACAGGCCGGCGCGCAGCTCGTCGAAGAGTTCGTTCATGCGCCTTCCCCCCGCGGCCTCAGAACCGGCTCTCGGGGATGATGATCGTGTCGCCGGGCTTGAGCATCACGTTGGCGCTGGCATCGCCCTTGCGGATCAGATCCGACAGACGCAGGCGGTATTCGACCTGCTTGCCCGTCGCGTGGTCGAGGCGCAGCAGCTTGGCACGGTTGCCGGCGGCGAATTCGTTGAGCCCGCCGACCGCGATCATCGCATCCAAGGCGCTCATGTTGGCGCGGTAGGGCAGCGAGGCCGGCTGCGGCGTCGCGCCGATGATCCGCACCTGCTGGGTGAAGTTGCCCTCGGGCGTGTTGACGATCACCGAGACAATCGGCTGCTCGATGTAGCGGGCGAGCTCGCCGGCGATGTATTCCTGGAGCTGGGTCGCGGTCTTGCCGACCGCGGGGATGTCCTGGACCAGCGGGATGGTGAGCCGCCCGTCGGGGCGCACGCGGACCTTGTCGGCGGAAAGCTCGGGGTTGCGCCAGACGTGGATGGTGATCTCGTCGAGCGGCCCGATGGTGTATTCCTCGGACGGCACCACGCTCCCGTCGCCATAGGTTGCGGGCGGCAGCTGCGCGCCCGTTCCCGCGCAGGCCGTGACCAGCGCTGCAAGGCAGCCGAGGGCCGAAAGGCGCAGGGAGGTCAGGTGGTGGAACATGCGTGTCGGTCCTTGGCCAGGTCTGGGGCACCCCCTGATCCGCAGGAGCGACCTGCGGCACGACGGGCGCCCGGATATCGAGGCTCTTGTGGCCGATATTGGTGAACATTCCGTTAGTCATAGGCCGGCAATTGCGGGCCCATCCCGGATCGGGACAGCGCCGCAGCGAGACTTAACGGGAGGGCTAACGCGCTGGCCTAGACCAGCATTTCGGCTGCCGGGCCGTGGCCGAGAAAGGCGCTGGGCGAGGCGGTTGCGCCGTAGGCGCCGGCGCAGAACACCGCGACGAGATCGCCGACCTCGGCCCGCGGCATTGCGGCATTGTCGGCGAGCCGGTCGAGCGGGGTGCACAGGCAGCCGACGATGTTCACCGCTTCCGTCGGCTCCGCCCCGTAACGCGTTGCGATCGCCGAAGGATAGTTGCGCCTGACGACGGTGCCGAAGTTCCCCGAGGCGGCGAGCTGGTGGTGGAGGCCGCCATCGGTGACGAGGAAAGTCGCCCCGTGGCTCTCCTTGCGGTCGACGATGCGGGTGAGATAGACCCCGGCCTCCCCGACGAGGTAGCGGCCGAGCTCCATGCACAGCTCCGTGTCGGCCAGCACCGGCGGCAGGTCCGCGACCCGCTCGGCAAGCGCCGCGCCCACTTTCGGCAGGTCCACCGGGGTGTCGCCAGGGAAATAGGGTATGCCGAGCCCGCCGCCCATGTTGAGCTTCGGCAGGGCCACGCCGATCGCCTCGGCGAGCTCCGCTGCAAGGCTCAGCACATTGGTCTGCGCTTCGATCATCGCGTCCGCCGAGAGGGTCTGGCTGCCGGTGAAGATGTGCAGGCCTCGCCAATCGGCCCCTTGCGCGATCAGGTGCTTCGCCAGCGCCGGGACCCGCTCGGCATCGACCCCGAACTGTTTCGCGCCCCCGCCCATCTTCATCCCCGATCCGGTCATCAGGAAGGAGGGGTTCACCCTGACCGCGATGCGCGGGGCACGCCCGAGCCGCTCCCCGATCGCCAGCGCCCGCGCCCCCTCGCCCTCGCTCTCGCAATTGAGGGTGACGCCCGCGGCGATCGCCGCCTCGAGCTCCGCGTCGCGCTTGCCCGGCCCGGCAAAGGAGATGCGCACCGGGTCGATCCCGGCCGCCGCGCACAGCGCCAGCTCGCCCGCCGAGGCGATGTCGAAGCCGTCGACAAGGGGCGCCATGTGGGCGATCACCGCGGGGTGCGGGTTGGCCTTCACCGCGTAGTTCACCCCCACCCGCACCGGCAGCGCGGCGCGCAGTTCCGCAACCCGCCGGTCGAGCATCTCGCGCGAATAGACGAACAGCGGCGTCGCCCCGGCTTCGGCTCGAGCGCGCTCGCCTTGCGCCCCCCGATGGCGAGCTCGCCGTCCAATGCCGCAAAGCCGGAGGGGATCGGGCCGACAGGCTTCATACGGCGAATTCCTCGTTGAGCTGCGCCTGCAGCGCGGTGCGGTCGATCTTGCCGTTGGGGTTGAGAGGCATGGCCTCCCGCCAATGAATGTGCTGGGGTTGCATGAAATTGGGCAGGTCCGCCTTCAACCGCTTCGCCAGCGCCTCGCCGTGGGCTGCGTCGCCGCGCAGCACCAGGTGCACCGCCTGCCCGAGGCGCGGGTGCGGTACGCCGAGCGCCACAGCCTCGAGCGCAAGCCCGGTGGCGAGCGCCGCCTCCTCGACCTCCTGCGGGGAGATGCGGTTGCCCGCCGACTTGATCATCGCATCGCGCCGCCCGGCGAAATAGAGCAGCCCGTCGGCCTCGCGCCGCACGCGGTCACCCGACCACACCGCCGTCCCGCCATAAGTGGAGGCGGCCGGCGCGGGCCTGAACCGCTCGGCGGTGCCCTCCGGGTCCAGCCAATAGCCTTGCGCGACCAGCGGCCCGCAATGGACGAGCTCGCCCTCGGCGCCGTCCGCCGCGATGTTGCCGGCTTCGTCGATGACGAGAATCTCTGCGAAGGGGATCGCCTTACCCATTGATGTCGGATGCGAATCCACCAGCGCGGGATCGAGGTAGGTCGAGCGGAACGCCTCGGTCAGCCCATACATCGGGAAGAGCCGCGCCTGCGGGAACAGCCCGCGCAAGCTGCGCACCAGCTCCACCGTCAGCGCGCCCCCGCTGTTGGTCAGCCGGCGCAGCGGCGCCCTTGCCTCCGCCGGCCAGTCGATCTCGGTGAGCTGCACCCACAGGGGCGGCACCGCGGCCAGCGTCGTCACGCCGTGCTGCGCGCAGGCCTTGGCGACGTCCCTGGGAAAGAGGAAGTCGAGCGGCACCACGCTCCCGCCCGCAAGCCAGGTAGAGAGCAGCTGGTTCTGTCCGTAGTCGAAGGACAGCGGCAGCACCGCCAGCGTCACGTCGTCCTCGGCGAGGCCCAGGTAATGCGCGACGCTCACTGCGCCGAGCCACATGTTGGCGTGGCTCAGCATCACCCCCTTGGCCCGGCCGGTCGAGCCCGAGGTGTAGAGGATCGCGGCAAGCTCGTCCGGATCGGCGTCCGACGGTCCCAGTGCAAGCCCCGCCGCATCGGCCGCCGCCAGCACCGCGCCTTCCTCCAGGCCCGCGCAGCCGGCAGGCAGGTCGCCATCCTCGAGTGAGGCGAGGCGCGAGGCCGTCCCCATCAGCAGCCGCGCGCCGCTGTCGGCGAGGATGTGCGCGACCTGCGCGCGCTTCAGCAGCGGGTTGACCGGCACGTGGACGAGCCCCGCGCGCGCCGCCGCGAGCGGCAGGAGGCAGGTGAGCTCGCCCTTCGCGGCCCAGCTCGCCACCCTTGCGCCCCTCTCGGGCACTTCGCGCGCGAGCCACCCGGCGAGCGCGGCAACACGCTCCCTTAACGCATTGTGGTTAAGCGTGTGGCCGCGAAGCACCAGCGCCGGGCGCTCCCCGCGTCCCGCCGGCCCCGCCAGTTCGGCGAGGTGGTCGAGAGGACGAGGGGCGGGATCGGGCACGGGCGGCATCGCGAATGAGGAACTCCAGGTGATCGAAGCGCGGTATCACGATAGCGTTAACGTCTTGCAAGCCCTCGCCGGGCCGCAGGCGCCTGCGCCCTTCGACCGGGCGGAGTGGTTCGCGCTCCTCGCCGAGACCGGGCTCGTGCCGCTCATCGCGATCGCCAGCGACGCGGGCGCGAGCGCGGCGCTGGCGCTGACCGAGAGCGGCGGGCGAATCGCACCCTTGCGCAACTGGTACAGCTTCACCTGGCGCGAACTTGCGCCGCCCGGCCCCGAGGGCGACCGGCTGCTCGCCGCGATCGCCCGGCAGCTCAAGAGCCGCGGGTGGCGGGTCACGCTCGAGCCCGTGCCGGGCGAGGATGGATCGGCCGAGCGCCTCGCCCGCGCTTTCCGTTCGGCAGGCTGGCAGGTTGCCGTCGAACCTTGCGACATCAATCACGTCCTGCCCGTAAGGGGCCGAAGCTTCGCGGAATATTGGGAGGGGCGCCCCGGCACCTTGCGCACCACCCTGAAGCGCAAGGCGAAGAAGGTGGAATGCGAGATCCTCACCCGCTTCGACGCGCAAGCCTGGGCCGAATACGAGGCGATTTACGCCGCAAGCTGGAAGCCCGCCGAGGACCAGCCCGCCATGCTGCGCGCGTTTGCCGCCGCGGAAGGGGCGGCCGGGAGGCTCAGGCTCGGGATCGCCCGCGCAGACGGCCTCGCGGTCGCCGCGCAATGCTGGACGGTCGAGAATTCAATCGCCTATATCCACAAGCTCGCCCATCTTGAGAGCCACAGGCACCTTTCCGCCGGCACCACGCTCTCCGCCGCGCTGTTCGCTCATGTGATCGACAGCGACAAGGTCGACCTCGTCGACTTCGGGACCGGCGACCAGGCCTACAAGGCCGACTGGATGGAGGCGGTGCGCCCCCGCTACCGCATCGACTGTCTCGACATGAGCCAACCCCGAAGCTGGCTCCCGCTCGCGAAGCGGCTGCGGCGCCGCTAGGGCCATGGCCGCCTGCACGCCCCCTCGCGAGTGCTTGCGCGCACCCTCGCGCATGGCTAAGCCCCGCCGCCACGGCGACAACAGGGATTATGGCAAGGCCGATGACCATCCATCCGAACTCGGGCACCGCAGCCGGCGAGGCCGCGCTCGACCAGGAACTCAAGGGCTTGATCGCCGACGTGCTGGGCCTGGCGCCCGAACAGGCGGCGGCCTTCGGCCCGGACTCGGGGTTGTTCGGCCACCTGCCGGAGCTGGATTCGATGGCGGTCGCGGGGCTCCTCACGGAAATGGAGGACCGGCTCGGCATCGTGATCGAGGACGACGACGTCGATGGCGAGACGCTCGAGACCTACGGCGCGCTGCTGGCCTTCGCCAAGGCCAAGCTAACCCCCCGCTAGGCCCCCTCCACACCCCCGCAACACCCCTTCCAAGGGCGCCTTTCCCGTGATTTCCACGTGGCAAATGCCGGTTTCGGACGGTGTTTTCGCCGAGGAGCTGCTGGTTGGATTCGACCGCGGCCGGGCGACGCGCGTGCTTGTCCTGCCGGCGTGGTTCGACGAGGCGAACAAGCTGCGGCGCTTTACCCTCGAAGTGATGCGGTGGCTCGACGCGGCCGGGATCGACAGCCTGCTGCCCGATCTGCCGGGGTGCAACGAGAGCCTCCTTCCCCTTGAAGACCAGACACTTGAAGCCTGGCGGGAAGCTGCGAGCGCGGCCGCTTCGGCGCTGCGGGCAACCCATGTGCTGGCGATCCGCGCCGGCGCGCTGCTGGCGCCGGCGGGCCTTCCCGGCTGGCACTATGCGGCGCAGAGCGGAGCCAAGCTGCTGCGCGCCATGCTCCGCGCCCGGGTCCTCGCGTCGCGCGAGGCGGGGATTGGCGAAACATCCGAGGGACTTATGCAAAGCGGACGGGAGGAGGGCCTGAGCTTGAGCGGCTGGTCGCTCGGCGCCGCCATGATCCGCGCGCTCGAGAGCGCTGAGCCTGCCCTCACCCCCGGCCAGTCCGAGATCGCCCAGAGCGCGCTCGGCGGACCCGGTCTGTGGCTGCGCGCCGAACCCGGAGAGGACCCTGCGCAGGCCGATCGGCTGGCCGCGCTTATCGCGGAAAACCTTTCGGGATCAGCGACATGACCCGCCTCTCGCACACCTTCGGCTGCGGCAGCCTGACCCTCGTCGGCACGCTCGACACAGCGCCGGGGCGCAGCGGACTGCTGATCGTCAGCGGCGGCAACGAGATCCGTGCCGGGGCTTTCGGCGGCCAGGCCGACATGGCTGCACGGATCGCCCGCGCGGGCTTCCCGGTGTTCCGCTTCGACCGCCGGGGAATCGGCGACAGCGAGGGCAAGAACCGCGGATTCCGCTCGTCTGCCAAGGACTTGAGCGCCGCACTTGAAGCCTTTCGTACGATGGCCCCGCAGCTCGCCCGGGTGGTCGCCTTCGGCAATTGCGACGCGGCCTCGGCGCTGATGTTGGCGAAGGGCGCCGGATGCGATGCCCTCGTTCTTTCCAACCCTTGGACGATCGAGCAGGAGGAGAACGGCGCAGAGGCCGCCGCGCCGCCGCCTGCCGCGATCCGCGCGCGCTATGCGGAGAAGCTCAGTAACCCCAAGGAAATCATGCGTCTGGCGAGCGGAGGTGTGAACCTCTCGAAGCTGGCTCGCGGTGTCGCCCAGGCATTGCGCCCTGCCCCGCCCCCGTCCAGCCTCGCACAGGAGATGGCCACAGGGCTCGCGTCCTTCCCCGGCCCGGTGCGCATCCTCCTCGCCACCGCCGATCGAACGGCGCAAGTATTTGAATCAGCTTGGGAAAAGGCGGACCCAAGGATCCGCCGCTGCGACGGAGCGGGCCACGCCTATGTCGAGCCCGAGCACCGCGCGTGGCTCGAGGCACAACTGCTTGAAATGCTGCGGGGTTAACGCTCGAAGAGGCTCACCAGCTCGACATGGGTCGACCAGCGGAACTGCCCGACCGGGCGCAGCTTCGCGAGCCGGAAGCCCGCTGCGGCCAGAACCGCCGCATCGCGCGCCCAACTCGACGGGTTGCAGCTGACATAGACCACACGCGAAAGGGTGCTCCGCGCAATTTCAGCGACTTGCGCGCGGGCGCCGGCGCGGGGCGGGTCGAGCAGCACGGCATCGAAGCGGTTCAGCTCCTCGGGCTGGAGGGGTACACGGAACAGGTCGCGATGCAGTGCCAGCACCTGTCCGCCGGTCCGCGCGCCGGCCGCCTTGCAGGCGAGATGCGCCGCCCGCTCCGCCTCGATGGCAAGCACCTTCCTCCCCTCCCGCAGCGCGAAGGCGAAGGTGCCGAGCCCGGCGAACAGGTCCGCGACGATCCGCGCCCCCGCCAGCCATTCGGCAGCGTCGGCGGTCATGCGCTGCTCGGCGTCGGCGGTGGCCTGGAGGAAGGCGCCGGGCGGCAAGCCGACGGATACACCAGCGAGCGTCACCGTGACGGGCTCGGGCTCCCAGACCGTCTCCGGACCGTAGCCCTGATCAAAGGAAAGCCGTGCAAGGCCCTGATTACGCGCGAAATCGAGCGCCGCCTCGGTCGGCCCCAGCCCGTCCAGCGGGAGGTTCGCAACATTCGCCTCCACACCCTGATCGGCGAGCGTCAGGTCGATCCCCACCATGCCCTTCGGCCCGTGCGCAGCGACGAAGGCGCGCAAGGGGGCGATGAGCGCGGCGAGCGCGGGGTGGAGGACCGGGCACGCGACGAGATCGACGATCCGGTGCGAACCGCCCTCGCGGTAG
>JBJTSG010000036.1:0-21769 GCA_046076505.1 Erythrobacter sp.
CGCGAGCGCTTCGTGCAGTACATCCAGTCCGAGCCGATGGCCGCCGCCCAGCTGCGCGCCCCGCTTTACGAGGACAAGGTGGTCGACTTCCTGTTCGACAAGGCCGAGGTCACGGAACGTGAAGTGACCGTGGAAGAGCTCCAGGCCGCGATCGAGGCCGAGGACGGCGCCGCGCCCGCTCCGGCTCCGAAGAAGGCTGCCGCCAAGAAGAAGGCTCCGGCCAAGAAGGAAGCGGCCGCCGAGGAAGCGCCCGCGGCCGAGGAAGCCAAGCCTGCCAAGAAGGCCGCTGCCAAGAAGGCCGCTCCGAAGGCCGAGGAGGCTCCGACCGAGGAGAAGCCCGCCAAGAAGGCCCCGGCCAAGAAGGCGGCTGCCAAGAAGTAAGAGAAACTACTCCCCTCCCGCTTGCGGGAGGGGTCGGGGGTGGGCACGGGTGCTGTGCATTCCCACCCCGCTGCGACTAGCCAGCAAGCTGGCAAGTCTCGGTCCCCTCCCGCAGGCGGGAGGGAAAGACTTGCTCAGTTCGCCGGTTTCCACGGCGCGAAGGTCGGCGCGGGCAGCTTGGCCGTCCGCGCCTTTTCGTAGGCTGCGCCCGCCTTCAGAACCTCGTGGTCCTGCCACTGGCCGCCCATGATGCTGAGGCCGATCGGCAGCCCCTCGACCCCGCCCATCGGCACGGTGAGGTGCGGATAGCCCGCGATCGCGGCGAGATAGCCCGCGCCGATCCGGCCGCTGAAGTTGTCGCCGTTGACGAGATCGGTGCTCCACGCGGGCCCCTGCGTGGGGGCGACCAGAAAGCTCACCTTGTTGTCGGCGAGCAGCTTGTCGATCCCCTCGGCGCGAGTCAGGCGGCGCAAGGTGGCGAGGTTCTTCGCGTAGGCGGCAGCATCGGTGGTCTTGAGCGACTGCTCGAAGAGGTCCTGCCCGAAGAAGCGCAGTTCGGTGCCCGCATTGGCGGTGTTGAACGCGACCACTTCGGCCAGGCTCCGCGGCCCGCCGGTGCCGGGGCGGGTGGAGAGGTACTTGTCCATCTCGACCCTGAGCTCGAACATCAGCACCGGCAGCGAGGCCGCCCAAAGCTCGCCCGGAGCGGTGTACTTGATGTCGACCAGTTCGGCGCCCGCGCGTGTCAGGTCTGCCAGGGCACTTTCGAAAAGCGTCTTCACGTCGGCCCGGCTCCCTGCCGCATCGCGAAGCACGCCGATCCGCACACCCTTCAGCGAGGCTGTGTCGAGCCCGGCGGTGTAATCGGCCACCCGCTTCGCCTCGAGCGTGACGGGGTCGGCCTGGTCCTCGCCCGCGATGGCGGTGAGCAGCAGGGCGGCGTCGTAAACCGTCTTCGTCATCGGCCCGGCGGTGTCCTGGCTTGAGGAGATCGGCACCACGTGGGTGCGGCTGACGATGCCGACCGAGGGCTTGAAGCCGACGAGGCCGTTGATCGAGGCCGGGCAGGTGATCGAGCCGTTGGTCTCCGACCCGATCGCGCCCCATGCGAACCCCGCCGCCACGCCTGCGCCGCTGCCCGAGGAGGAGCCGCAGGTGTTGCGGTCGGTGGCGTAGGGGTTGCGGGTGAGGCCGCCCACCGCGCTCCACCCGCTGGTCGAATCGCTGGAACGGATGTTCGCCCATTCGGAGAGGTTGGCCTTGCCCGGCATCACGCCGCCGGCGGCTCGCAGCCTGGCGATCAGCGGTGCATCGCGGCCCGTCGCGTTGTCCTTGAGGGCGAGGGAGCCGGCGGTGGTCGGCAGTTCGCGGGTCTCGATGTTGTCCTTTACGAGCACCGTGCGCCCCTCGAGCGGGAGTCGCTGTGCCGCGCGGACCTGTGCGGTGATGTCGGGCGCAAGCGCGATCACCGCGTTGATCCCCTGTGGCCCGTCGTCGTAGCGCATGATCCGGTAGACCTGACCGACCGCCGTGGCTTCGGCGGCCCCGCTCTTGGGGCCGAGCTTCTCGACGCCCGGCGGCAGCTTCGCTTTCGGCACCTCGATCCGCACCGCGGGAGGTGCGGGCTGCTGCTGTGCCAGAACGGCAGGGGCGGTGGTGGTGAGGAGCAGGGCGAGGGCCGTCCGGCCGATAGTGCGATGGTTCATGGACGCCAGATGTGCCACGCCTGCGCCACGGCTCAAGGGGAAAAACACCTAGGCCCCGGTGCGCGCCCCATCGCTTTTCACAGGCACGAGGTAAACGCCCTTGAAATTGCCTGCCATGCTCCGACATAGCCATATCGAAACACCTGAAGGACGAAGAACCCACATGATCGACCTGTTCGGCAACTCCGGCGAAACCTACGGCACCCAGGGGCAGTTCACCCGCGATCCGGTCACCGGCGCGCTGGTGCCGGTGGTGGTCGAGCAGACCAGCCGGGGCGAACGCAGCTTCGACATCTTCAGCCGCCTGCTGCGCGAGCGCATCGTCTTCGTGAACGGGCAGGTCGAGGACGGCATGGCCTCGCTGATTATCGCCCAGCTGCTGTTCCTCGAGAGCGAGAACCCCTCGAAGCCGATCAGCATGTACATCAACTCGCCGGGCGGCGTGGTGACCGCGGGCCTCGCGATCTTCGACACCATGCAGTACATCAAGCCGCGCGTGTCGACCGTATGCATCGGCCAGGCGGCCTCGATGGGCAGCTTCCTCCTCGCCGCGGGCGAGCCGGGGATGCGCATCGCGCTCCCCAACGCGCGGATCATGGTCCACCAGCCCTCGGGCGGGGCGCGCGGGATGGCCTCCGACATCGAAATCCAGGCGCGCGAGATCCTGCGCATCCGCAGCCGCATGAACGACCTCTATGTCAAGTTCACCGGCCGCAGCCTCGAGGAGATCGAGAAGGCGATGGACCGCGACACCTTCCTCGAGGCCGAGGAAGCCAAGGCCTTCGGCCTCGTCGACAAGGTCTTCGAGACCCGTCCCGAGAACGAGGAAACCGGCGTCGAGGACGGTTCGGGCGGGGCGCCTGAGTAACACCCCCTACCCTACCGCGCCCGCCATATGCACCGCGGCGGGACAGGCTGCGACAAGCCGTGGTTTTCCCGCGCCTTTGTGCCGGATAGCCTCATGGTAGAGCCACGAAATCACGCGCGATGTGTTGATTCATCGCGCGCGAACGATACACTTGCAGAATCCGCCCGGGGTGTCTCGGCCTCCCGGGCAGCGGATTCGAGGACACAGGAATGACCAAATTGAGCGGATCCGACAGCAAGAGCACCCTCTACTGCAGCTTCTGCGGGAAGTCGCAGCACGAGGTGCGCAAGCTCATCGCCGGCCCCACGGTGTTCATCTGCGATGAATGCGTCGAGCTGTGCAACGACATCATCCGTGAAGAGACCAAGGCCGGGATCGCCGGTAAGAAGGACGGCGAGATCCCGACGCCGATGGACATCTTCACCACCCTGAACGACTACGTGATCGGCCAGGACCGGGCGAAGCGGGTGCTGTCGGTCGCGGTGCACAACCACTACAAGCGGCTGAAGCATTCCGGCAAGGCGGGCGACGTCGAGCTGGCGAAGTCGAACATCCTGCTCGTCGGCCCGACCGGTTCGGGCAAGACCCTGCTCGCGCAGACGCTGGCGCGCACCTTCGATGTGCCCTTCACCATGGCCGACGCCACCACGCTGACCGAAGCGGGCGATGTCGGCGAGGACGTCGAGAACATCATCCTCAAGCTGCTCCAGGCCTCCGACTACAACGTCGAGAAGGCGCAGCACGGGATCGTCTACATCGACGAGATCGACAAGATCACCCGCAAGGCCGAAAACCCCTCGATCACCCGCGACGTTTCGGGTGAGGGCGTGCAGCAGGCGCTGCTGAAGCTGATGGAAGGCACCACCGCGAGCGTTCCGCCGCAGGGCGGGCGCAAGCATCCGCAGCAGGAATTTCTGCAGGTCGACACCACCAATATCCTGTTCATCTGCGGCGGGGCCTTTGCCGGCCTCGACAAGATCATCGCCGATCGCCTGCAGAAGCGCTCGATCGGCTTCGGTGCGCATGTCGCCGATCCCGACAAGCGCCGCGTGGGCGAGCTGCTTGAAAAGTCCGAGCCCGAGGATCTCTTGAAGTTCGGCCTGATCCCCGAATTCGTCGGCCGCCTGCCGGTGATCGCCACGCTGCACGATCTCGACGTGCCCGCGCTGGTGACCATCCTCAAGGAGCCCAAGAACGCGCTGGTGAAGCAATACCGCAAGCTGTTCGAGCTCGAAGACGTCGAGCTGACCTTCACCGCCGATGCGCTTCAGGCGATTGCCGAGCGCGCGATCAAGCGCAAGACCGGCGCGCGCGGGCTGCGCTCGATTGTCGAAGGCCTGCTGCTCGACACGATGTTCGACCTGCCCGACATGGAAGGCGTCACGGAGATCGTGATCGACGCCGACGTGGTCGCGGGCAAGAAGGAACCGATCCGCGTGATCGGCAGCGACAAGAAGACGGAAGAGGCGGCTTAGTCTGTTCGCCCTCAGGCGCCCGGCGCGCGCATCCGGTCGCTTGGGTTTCCTCGCATGGGCTCGGGCGGCCGTTCGCCCTTGCGGTCGCTTAAGCGACCGGGCCATCGCCATGATCGAAGACCCCGCCCGGAAATGTGCCGGGCGGGGTTTTTTGTGATCAGCCCGGCAGGAACACCCCGTCGGTCACGTGCACCACGCCGTTCGACGTCCTCACGTCGGCCTGCGTCACGGCGGTCGCGCGGCCCTTTTCATCGGTGACGATGATTTTATCGCCCGCCAGCCGCGCGGTCAGTTCGCCGCCTGCGACCGTCTCGATCACCGCCTCGCCGCCGTGCTTGCGGATCAGCGCGACGAGGTCGGCGCTGGTCACCTTGCCGGGGACCACGTGGTAGGTGAGGATGCCGGTGAGCGTGCCCTTGTTCGCGGGCTTTACGAGGGTCGCGACGGTGCCCTCGGGCAGCTTGGCGAAGGCGGTGTCAGTGGGGGCGAAGACGGTGAAGGGGCCGGGGCTGGTGAGCGTGTCCACGAGCCTGGCGGCCTTGACGGCGGCGACGAGGGTGGTGTGAACGCCCGTACTCATCGCGACTTGGACGATGTTGGGAGCGGCGGCGGTAGCGGCGGCGCGGTGGTGCTGATGCGCGGTTGCGGGGAGGGCGGCGAGGCCGGTGCTCACGGTGAGCGCGGCCGCTGCGGCAACTGCAAGGGTGGTCTTGAAGGTCATGATGATGTGTATCTCCTTTCGCGAGGGTTGTGGGGTCTGCAAGCCCTCCCGCTTGCCCCGGAGATACGTTTTCGCCGCGTCGCAAGACGCAAAATAAATATCTGTTTTTAAGTAGAAAATTGAGCGAACAACAGAAACCCCGCCCGGCCCTTGAGATAGGCCGGACGGGGTCGGAAAGGCGCCGTCCCAGGGATGGGGAAGCGGGGAACCGGGGCGGCGCAAACCGGATAAAGCGCAGATCAGCCCGGGAGCGAGACGCTGTCGGTGACGTGGATCACGCCGTTCGACTGGACAACGTCGGCCTGGGTCACCGTGGCGGTGCCGCCCTTGGCGTCGGTCAGAACGACCTTGCCGCCCTCGACCCGGGCGGTGAGAATGCCGCCGTTGAGGGTCTTCAATTCAGCCTTGCCGCCACCCGCCTTGATCATCGCGATCAGCTCGCCCGCAGCGACCTTGCCGGGGACGACGTGGTAGGTGAGGATCGAGGTCAGCAGCGCCTTGTTCTCGGGCTTCACCAGCGTCTCGACCGTGCCGGCGGGGAGCTTGGCGAAGGCCGCGTTGGTGGGGGCGAAGACGGTGAAGGGACCGGGGCCCGACAGCGCCTCGACGAGGCCGGCGGCCTTGACCGCGGCGACGAGGGTGGTGTGGTCCTTCGAGTTCACCGCGTTCTCGACGATGGTCTTGGTCGGGTACATGGCGGCGCCGCCGACGATCGGGGCATTGCCGTCGGCAAGCGCCGGCGCAGCGGCGAGGCCGGCGGTGGCGGCGAGTGCGGCGGCTGCGAAGGCGGTGAGGGTGGTCTTGGGGGTCACAGGGGAAACTCCGTCGGATTGTCACGCGCGAGGCCTTGGTCGGCCTGCACGGACGTTACGGATTGCTGGCTTTCCCGGATGCGCGCGGCGGCGACGAAACGTCGCGATGGCGCGATCAGACGCGGTTGAAGCTGCCCGTCGCGACCACGGGGCCGGCGTCCTTGCCGGCAGGCTTGCCGCCGATCGGCTCGCGGGTCAGCGCCAGGCCTGCACCTTTCTCGAGCTGCTCGGCGAGCGCATGGGGGAGCGGCATCGAGTGCACCTCGCCCGGCGCCACAACGCCCAGCGAGAGCGGGGTGCCGCCGCCTGCCGGGACCAGCCACAGCTCGTGATCGTGCACGCCGTCGGGGGTGAGGCCGATCGCGGCGACGACCATGCGCTCGCTCTCGGGGATGTAGGTGACGTCGAGCCGCAACCCGTTCTCGCCGATCGGCACGGTCGCCACCATCGGCGCGGCGGCAGCGACCTGAGCGGGCGGCGGGACGGTGGTCGGGACCCGCGAAGGCGCGAGGGCGAAACCCCACACCAGCGCCGCCGCCGCGGCGACGCTCGAGAGGCCGCCGATCCACTGCCAGCGCCGCAGCCTAGCCTCGAGCGCGACCACGTTCGCCGCAGGCTTTTCCGGACCCTGGGCGGGTTGCTGCGGGGTGATGCGGGCGGCGATGCCGGCCCAGACGTGCTCGCCCGGCTCGGCGCCCGGGATCGCGTCGGAGAGCGGGGCGAACCAGCCGTCCCACCATTCCTTGCGCCACGCGAAGTCGCCGTCGGTCGCGTATTTCCCGCGCGCGGCAAGCAGCTCCTCGCCTTCGAGCAGGCCCAGCGACCATTCGGCGGCGATCATCGGATCGTCGCGGGTCACCTCGGGCTCGGGAGGGGTCTCGGGGCCGCTCATGCCGCTTCACTCTTCTCGAAACAGGTGCGCAGCCGCTGGAGCCCGCGCCGCACCCAGCTCTTCATCGTGCCGAGCGGCACTCCGGCGCGCTCGGCGAGCTGGGCGTAGGTGTAGCCCTCGAAGAACGCCGCGCGGATATGCTCCTGCGTGCGCGGGTCGAGCTCGGCGAGGCACTTGTGGATCTGCGCCGACTGCTCGGCATCGACGAGCAGCGCGTCGGCGAGGGGGCTTTCATCAGGGAGGGGCGCGGCCTCCTCGACCGGCACCGCGCCGCCGCGCACCTTGCCCGTGCGCAACCGGTCGATCGCGCGGTTGCGCGCGAACGCCGCGAGCCACGCGATCGGGCTCGCGCGGGCGGGGTCGTAGCGGTCGGCCCGCTGCCACAAGTTCACATAGACGTCCTGCAAGGCGTCCTCGGCTTCCTTCCTGTCACCCAAGATACGCAGGCAAATGCCGAAAAGCTTCACCCGTGTCGCGCGGTAGATCTCCTCGAGCGCGGCCTGGTCGCCCTCGGCGAGGCGCGCCATCGCGTCGCGCAGCGCCTCGCGCTGGGCATCGCTGACGGGGCGGGGGCGGGCGGCGCTCATCAGCAGTCCGCGCCGCAGGGCTGGCACGGCTCCTCGCCGCTCTCGACCTGGATCGTGGCGTGGTGGACGCCGAAGCGCTGTTCGAGGCTGGCGGCAAGCTCGCGCAGGAAGCTGTCCTTCGCCGGGCGGCCGGGCATGACGAGGTGCGCGGTCAGCGCGACCTCGGTGGTCGACATCGGCCAGACGTGGAGATCGTGAACGGCGGTCACTCCCTCTAGCCCCGCAAGATGCTGTTTTACCTGCGCAAGATCGATCCGGGCAGGCGCCGCGAGCAGCCCCATGGCGAAGCTGTCGCGGGCGAGGCCCCAGGTGCCCCAGGCGATCAGCCCGAGAATGACGAGGCTCACCAGCGGGTCGATCCACGCAAGGCCGGTGAGGACGATCGCGAGGCCCGCCACCACTACACCGAGCGACACGGCGGCGTCGGCTGCCATGTGGAGATAGGCGCCGCGAATGTTGAGATCCTCCTGGCCGCGCAGAAACAGCATGGCTGTCAACGCGTTGATCGCGATCCCGATCCCGGCGACCGCCATCATCGCGTAACCCTCTGGCTCGGAAGGGTTCATCATCCGGTGGACGGTCTCGATCCCGATCGCGCCGATCGCCACGGCGAGGAGCAGCGCGTTGGCGAGCGCGGCGAGGATTGTCGAGCTCTTGTAGCCGTAGGTGTAGCGGCCCGAGGCCGGGCGCTTGGCCGCGATGCTCGCCGCCCAGGCCAGCGCAAGCGCCAGCACGTCCGACAGGTTGTGGCCCGCGTCGGCCAACAGCGCGACCGAGCCGTAGAGCCATCCCGCGCCCGCCTCCAACACCACGAAGCCGGTGTTGAGCGCAATTCCTACCGCGAAGGCGCGGCCGAAATCCTTGGGGGCGTGCGCGTGCCCGTGCCCCCCATGAGAATGACCATGCCCGTGGTCATGGCCGTGGCCATGATGGTCGTGCGGATGGGCGTGAGCATGGGCCATGGGTCAGTTGTAGACGCAGGCATCGAGCGCGTCACGCCTGACGATCCCGATGCGCCGCTGGATGCGCTTGCCGTGGCGCGCGACCCAGCCGCTGGGGTTGGCGACTTCGCGCTTCTTGGGGCTGGGGAAGGCCGCCGCCATGCGCGCCGCCTCGCCGACCGAAAGCCGCGCGGCGGAATGCTTGAAATAGCGCTGCGCCCCGGCCTCGGCGCCATAGGTGCCGATCCCCGTCTCGGCGACGTTGAGGTACACCTCCATGATCCGCCGCTTGCCCCAGACGAGCTCGATCCAGAAGGTGAACCACGCCTCCAGCCCTTTCCGGAAGTAGCCGCCGCCCTGCCACAGGAAGACGTTCTTGGCGGTCTGCTGGCTGATCGTCGAGCCGCCGCGGATCTTGCCGCCCTCCAGATTCTCGCGCCACGCCTTCTCGATCGCCTCGGCATCGAAGCCCGAATGCTCGCAGAACCGCGCGTCCTCGCCCGCGATCACCGCGCGCACCAGGTTGCGGTCGATATTGTCGAGGCTTTCCCAGTCCTTGGTGATGCCGTTTGCGTCCATCAGCATGGTCGCGGTGACAGGCACGGGGAGGAAGCGGAACACCACCACCAGCACCAGCGTCAGCCCGACGAAGCCGGCCATCGCCTTGGCGAGAAACCTGAAGATCGTGGAAACCATTGCACGCCCTCTAGCTGAAGGCAGGGCGAGGCGAAAGCTCGGGCCTTGCCCTCGACCCCCGCGCCCGTTTAGCTGGCCTAAGCAACCAATCGGGGGAACCACACCATGCGCTTTCTTCACCTCGCCGCCAGCGCGCTCGCGCTCGCCCTTGCTGCCGGCCAGCCCGTCGCCGCCGCGCCAACGCCGGACGATGCGACAAGGAAGGCGATCGAGGCGGATTACGACAGCTCGCTTGGCGCACTGTTCCTCGATTTCCACCAGCACCCCGAATTGGGCTTCAAGGAGAACCGCACCGCGGCGAAGATGGCCGAACTGCTGAAGGCCGCCGGGCTTGAGGTGACGACCGGCGTCGGCGGCACCGGGGTGGTCGGCATCCTCAGGAACGGCAAGGGGCCGACGATCCTGCTGCGCGCCGACATGGACGGCCTGCCGGTCGAGGAAAAGAGCGGCCTCGCCTATGCCTCGAAGGCGCGGCAGGTCGGCGAGGACGGGCAGGAATACCCGGTGATGCACGCCTGCGGCCATGACACGCATATCACCGCGATGATCGCCACCGCGCGGCGGCTGGTGGCTTTGAAGGGCCAGTGGAGCGGGACGCTGATGTTCATCGTGCAGCCCGCCGAGGAAGGGGTGCGCGGCGCCAAGGCGATGATGGACGATGGTCTCTACCAGCGCTTCGGCAAGCCCGATTACGCGCTCGCCTTCCACGTCGCCGCGGAGATGACCACCGGCACCATCGCGGCGTCGCAGAGCATCCAGTATTCGAGCTCGGACAATCTCGAGATCACCGTGCCTGGCGTCGGCACGCACGACGCCGCGCCGCACCTCGGCAAGGATCCGGTCTACATCGGCTCGCAGATCGTCACCGCGCTGCAGGCGATCGATTCGCGCGAGATTTCGCCCCTGAAGCCGGTGGTGGTGACGGTCGGCTCGTTCCACGCGGGCACCCGCGGCAACATCATCTCCGATCAGGCGGTGCTGCAACTGACGGTGCGCGCCAACGACGTGGCAACCCGCGACCAGGTGATCGCCGCGATCGAGCGGATCGCGACGGGCATCGGCAAGGCCAATGGGCTGCCCGACACCCTGCCGGTGAAGGTCAGGCTGAACTCCAGCACCCCCGTCACCGACAACGACCCGG
Source organism: Erythrobacter sp. (assembly GCA_046076505.1). Taxonomy (GTDB): domain Bacteria; phylum Pseudomonadota; class Alphaproteobacteria; order Sphingomonadales; family Sphingomonadaceae; genus Erythrobacter. The sequence continues at coordinate 10,221 of JBJTSG010000036.1, forward strand.
TGCTCGCACGGCGACTCAACGCCAGCCTCGCCAAGACCCTGGGGCCGGGCGTGGTGGTGCCCTTCGAGCAGCGCAACATGGGGGCGGAGGACTTCGCCTATTTCGTCGCGCCCGGCCTCGGCGTTCCGGGCTACTACTTCGCGGTCGGCGGCACCACGCCCGAGCGGCTGGCGGCGGCAAAGGCCGGCGGGCCGCAGATCGCGGGGCATCACTCGCCGCTGTTCCAGGTCGCCCCGCGCGAGAGCATCACGCTGGGCGCCCGGGCGATGGTCGCAGCGGTGCTGGACCTTGCGGGCAAGGGGAAGTGATGGTCCCGGGAGGCTGCCGGTGACGCATCGAAGGGCGTGACAGGGGAAATGGGCGCCGGGAAGGGCGCGCGGCGCCCCTCTTCTGTTGGATCAGACCCACCGCAGCCGCTTGGCCCGTTGGTCCTGGGCTTGCCACAGGACTGCCTTCTTTTCAGAGGTTTATGGTTCGTTTCAAGAGAAAGTGCGGCCCTTCGGCAAGCTCACGGCGTGCGGTTTGGGGATGGTGCGATCCAACGTGTGAAAACCCCTCCGCAGGGCGTGCTTGACCGGGTGTTGGCGGGGCTTTGCGGGGGTGTCGAGGGGGTCTTGAGGGGGTGTGGCGCGGGCAAGCGCCGGTGTTGCCGCATCCAACAATTCCCGGGCCGGGCGGCGCAGCCGTCCTACATGAGATTGCTCCCGCATCCACCCGCCGATCCGCCCACACAATAGCCCCCCGATCTCGCGACCGGGGGGCCTTTTCATGTATCGGAGGTCTGGCGCTTACGCTACGCCCGGCAGCAGCCTTTCGCCGGCAATCCGCTGCATCGCCTTCTGGAGCTTTTCGAAGGCGCGCACCTCGATCTGGCGGATGCGTTCGCGGCTGACGTCGTATTCCTGGCTCAATTCCTCGAGCGTCTGCGGCTTGTCTGTCAGGCGGCGTTCGGTGAGGATGTGCCGCTCGCGCTCGTTGAGGCTTTCCATCGCCTCGCTGAGCATCGCCATGCGCAGCTGCGATTCCTGGTTCTCGGCGACGGTCTCGTCCTGCAACGGGCGATCGTCGGCGAGCCAGTCCTGCCACTGGCCGGAGCCTTCCTCGTCACCGCGCAAGCTGACGTTGAGCGACGCATCGCCCCCCATCATCATCCGGCGGTTCATGTTGATCACCTCCTGCTCGGGCACGCCGAGATCGGTGGCGATCTTGGTGACGTCTTCGGGCGAGAGGTCGCTGTCCTCGTAGGCCTCAAGCTGCTTCTTCATCCGGCGAAGGTTGAAGAACAGCTTCTTCTGGGCCGCGGTGGTGCCCATCTTCACGAGGCTCCACGAGCGCAGGATGAACTCCTGGATCGAGGCCTTGATCCACCACATCGCGTACGTCGCGAGGCGGAAGCCGCGATCGGGTTCGAACTTCTTGACGCCCTGCATCAGCCCGACATTGCCTTCCGAGATGAGGTCGGAGACGGGCAGGCCGTAGCCGCGGTAGCCCATCGCGATCTTGGCGACGAGGCGGAGGTGGCTGGAGACGAGCTGGGCGGCGGCTTCGGGGTCCTCGTGCTCCTGGTAGCGCTTGGCGAGCATGTATTCCTGCTCGGCGGTGAGCACCGGGAACTTGCGGATTTCCGAGAGATAGCGGTTGAGCGACTGCTCGCCGCTCAGCGCCGGAACCGAAGTGGTCTTGGTCTTGTTCACTGCTTACCTGACCTTTCTGTCGTCGGCCGCATTGCGCAGGACCCCTGATGGGCATCCCGCGGAGTGGGCCACGGGTTCTCTATATACGCGATTTTCATGCGATGGTTGCACGTTTCATCGATCACTATGGCGCAGTTGGTCGATCAATCGGGCCATGTCTTCCGGCAGATCGCTCCGGAACTGCACCGTCTCCCCTGTAACGGGGTGAACGAAGCCGAGTTCCGCAGCGTGAAGCGCCTGGCGACGGAAGGCGAGCCGATCGAGCGTCTCGCGCAAGGGCTTGGGGGTGCGGCCATAGACGGGATCTCCCACTAGCGGATGACCGATTGACGCGCAGTGAACGCGCACCTGGTGGGTGCGGCCGGTCTCGAGCCGGCATGCGATCACCGCGGCGTGGGGCACGGTCTCGAGCGTCGTATAATGGGTGACCGCGTGCTTGCCGCGCGAGGAATTGTTGGGGAGCACCGTCATTTTCTTTCGGTCCGCATCCGAGCGGCCGAGGCGGGCGTCGATGGTGCCGTCGCGCGGGGAAGGGTGCCCGGCGGTGACCGCGATGTAGCGGCGGTGGACAGAGTGCGCGGCGAACTGCGCGGCGAGGCCCTCATGGGCGGCATCAGTCTTGGCGACGACGAGCAGCCCCGAGGTATCCTTGTCGATGCGGTGGACGATCCCCGGCCGCGCGACCCCGCCGATGCCCGAAAGCTGCCCCCGGCAATGGTGGAGGAGCGCGTTGACCAGTGTGCCGGTGAGGTTCCCCGCCGCCGGATGAACGACGAGGCCGGCGGGCTTGTCGACCACGATGAGGTGCGCGTCCTCGTGGGCGATGACGAGCGGGATGTCCTCGGGGCCCGCCTCGGCAGCGGCGGCGGGCGGGACGTGAACCGCGAAAGGCGTGCCCGCCGCGATCTTGGCGGAAGGCGAAGCGGCGGGCTTGCCCCCGATCGCGACCCGCCCCTCCGCGATCAACGCCTGCACCCGCGCGCGGCTGAGCCCGGTCGCGTCCGCCAGCGCCTTGTCGAGGCGGGCGGGGGAACCCGCGGACTCGGGGATGGTGCCGGTGATGATTTCGCTTGCGGCCATGCTATGGCCATGCGCGATGCCAATCGAAGTGACAAGCGAGGCCCTCCACCAGATGCGCGCCGCCGCCGCCGCTGCGCATCCGCACGAGGCCTGCGGCATCCTGCTCGGGCGTGGCACGCGCATCACCGAAGCGCGCGCAACCGCCAACGTCCATCCCACGCCCGCGACCCATTTCGAGATCGACCCGCAGGCGCTGATCGATGCGCACCGCGCGGCGCGCACGGGTGGCCCGCAGGTCTTGGGCTACTTCCATTCGCATCCCCGCGGCCGCGCGCAGCCTTCCGCCACCGACCGCGCCTGCGCCGCCGGAGACGGCAAGGTGTGGGCGATCCTCGCAGGCGGGGACGTCACGTTCTGGAGAGACGGGGAAGCGGGTTTCACCGCACTTTCCTTATGCCCCGCCGATGGCTAGGACACACGCCATGATTTCCCAGACCGACCTCGCCGCGATGCTCTGCTCGCGCCTGTGCCACGACATGCTCTCGCCGGTGGGCGCTCTCGCCAACGGATTGGAGCTCCTCGCCGATGAGCAGGACCCGCAGATGCGCGCCCGCGTCGTCGAGCTGCTCGAGCAATCGGCGAAGATCAGCACCGACAAGCTCAAGTTCTTCCGCCTTGCTTTCGGCGCCGCCGGCGGCTTCGGCGAGGCGATCCCGGTCGACGAGGCCAAGGCCGTGATCGACGCGCTCGCCGCCGACGCCAAGCGGGTCGAGGTCCACTGGGCGATCGCCGAGCCGAGCCTGCCCAAGCCCGCGGTCAAGGTGCTGCTCAACCTCGCGCACATTGCCTTGGACAGCCTGGTGCGCGGCGGGACGCTCGATGTCGGGGCGGAGCGGCGCGAGGGCGCGGTCGAGATCGTCGCGCGTGCGCGCGGCGACCGGATCGCCTTCGACGAGACCATTGGCCGCGCGCTCCAGGGCGATCTCCACCACAGCGAGATTACCAGCCGCACCGCAGCGGCGCACATGATCAGCGTGCTCGCCGGAGAAATGGAAGGCGGCCTCCAGTACAAGCTCGGCGACGGGGCACTGGTGCTGGGCGCGGTGCTGCCCGAGCCCGAAGGCCTGATCGGCTGATCGCTCGCAGGGGCCGGGGGGCATGAGCGACGACGAACTGATCCACCGCGAGGTGCTCTCGCCCAACCACGGGGAGCGCACCCTGCCGATCAGCATGGTGGTGCTCCACTACACCGAGATGCCGCTCGATGCGGCACTCGCGCGGATGTGCGATCCCGCCGCCTCGGTCAGCGCGCATTACTGCATCACCGAAGGCGGCGAGGTGATCCGCCTCGTCCCGGAGGACCGGCGCGCGTGGCACGCGGGAGCAAGCTACTGGCGCGGCATTCCGGACGTCAACTCGGCGAGCATCGGGATCGAACTGGATCACCCCGGCCACCTCGGGGGCTACCGCGAATTCGCCGAGGCACAGATCGACGCGCTGATCCCGCTGCTCGCCCGCATCGTCAGGCAATACGACATTCCGCGCGCCAACGTTGTCGGCCACTCCGACGTCGCGCCGATGCGCAAGATCGATCCGGGCGAGCTGTTTCCCTGGGAGCGGCTGGCGAGCTACAAGCTGTGCCTGCCGCGCCCGGAGTGCCTCGCCGCGGGCAACCCGTTCCACAACGAGGGCAGCTTCTTCCTCGCGCTCGAACGCTTCGGCTACGATATCACCGACCCCGCAAAGGCGGTCGAGGCCTTCGAGCGCCGCTGGCGGCCCGACCGCATCACCGGCGTGCCCGATGGCGAGGTGGCGGCGATCCTGTGGCAGCTCCTCCTCGACCGCGACCAGGGGAGGACGCGCTAGCAGGCAAGGGGAATTCGGCCCTTCGCGAGGCGCGCGGGGGCGGGATGGTTGGAAGTAACACAAGGGGGATCACATCATGTTGACACGGAAATTGGCGGCCGAATTCGTCGGCACCTTCTGGCTGGTGTTCGGCGGCTGCGGCTCGGCGGTGCTGGCGGCGGGCTTTCCCGAGCTGGGGATCGGCTTTGCGGGGGTGAGCCTCGCCTTCGGCCTCACTGTCATGACCATGGCCTATGCGGTCGGCGGCATTTCGGGCGGGCACTTCAACCCGGCGGTCAGCCTCGGCCTTGTGATCGGCGGGCGGTTCTCGTGGAGCGAGCTTGCGCCCTATTGGGCCGCGCAAGTGCTGGGCTCGTTTTGCGCCGCTGGCACGCTCTACGTGATCGCAAGCGGGACGGCGGGCTTTACCGCCGGCGGCTTTGCCTCGAACGGCTATGGCGAGCTTTCGCCGGGGGGCTATTCGATGCTCTCGGCGCTGGTGATCGAGGTGGTGCTGACCGCGGGCTTTCTGATCGTGATCCTGGGCTCGACGTCGCCCAAGGCGCCTGCGGGCTTCGCGCCGATCGCGATCGGCCTGGCGCTCACGCTGATTCACCTCGTGTCGATCCCGGTGACCAACACTTCGGTCAACCCGGCGCGCTCGACCAGCGTCGCCTTCTACGCCGATACCGCGGCGGTGGGGCAGCTGTGGCTGTTCTGGGTCGCCCCGCTGGTAGGCGCGGCACTCGGCGCGCTGGTCTACAAGGTGCTGCTGGCGCCCGAGGAGAGCCTCGAAAATCTCGCCGGTCAAGAGGCATCGCCGGCCTGACCGGCCTTCGGCGCGGGGGGCGGCTTTGCATTGGCCGCCTTCCGCGCCTATAGCGCTGCGCGTCAGGGGGCCTGAGGCAGCCGCGTGTCGCAAGATGCGAGGAAAGTCCGGGCTCCACGAAACGAGGGTGGCGGGTAACGCCCGCCGGCCCTGCCGCGAGGCAGGGCAAGGGAAAGTGCCACAGAGAGCAGACCGCCGATGGCTCTTTCGGGAGAACAGGCAAGGGTGAAAGGGTGCGGCAAGAGCGCACCGGGGCGCTGGCAACAGGGTCCGCATGGCAAACCCCACCCGGAGCAAGGCCGAATAGGGGCCGCGCGCCTTTCGCAAGAGGGGCAGGGGAGTTTCGCCCCGAGCGGCCCGGGTTGGCTGCTAGAGCCGTCGAGCAATCGCCGGCCCAGATGAATGGCTGCCGCCGCGGGGCCGGTCCATCAGGATACCGCCCGCGGAGACAGAACCCGGCTTATGACGGCCCCCTGATGATTTCCTGTTTGCGTGGCCGCGGAGGCGGCCACGCAAGACATCACGCCCGCCCCACGCTCACATACTGGAAGCCCGCGGCGCGCATGTCGTCGGGCTTGTAGATGTTCCTGAGGTCGACCATCACCGGCGCGTTGAGCAGCTGCTTCACCCGCTTCAGGTCGAGCGCGCGGAAGGCGTCCCATTCGGTGACGATCACCACCACGTCGGCGCCCTCGATCGCCGCGTAGGGGCTCTCGCACATGGCGACGCCGGGCAGCAGCGGGGCGGCGGCCTCCATGCCCTCGGGGTCATAGGCGGCCACCGCGACGCCCGCGTCCATCAGGGTCTGCGCGACCGCGATCGACGGGCTGTCGCGCATGTCGTCGGTGTTGGTCTTGAAGGTGAGGCCGAGCAGCGCCGCCTTCTTGCCCCGCGCCGCCTCTGCCCCGCCCAGCGCATCGACGACCTTGCGGCCCATCGCGCGCTTGCGGCTGTCGTTGACCTTGACCACCGCCTCGACGATCCGGGTCGGGCTGTCGTAATCCTCGGCGGTCTTCAGCAGGGCGAGGGTGTCCTTGGGGAAGCAGCTCCCGCCATAGCCCGGCCCGGCGTGGAGGAACTTCGCACCGATGCGGTTGTCCATGCCGATCCCGCGGCTGACGTCCTGGACGTTGGCGCCGACCTTCTCGCACAGGTCCGCCATCTCGTTGATGAAGGTGATCTTGGTCGCAAGGAAGGCGTTGGCGGCGCACTTGATGAGCTCGCTGGTGCGCCGGCTGGTGAACAGGATGGGCGATTCGTTGAGGAACAGCGGGCGGTAGACCTGGCGCATCACCTCGCGGCCGAATTCGTCCTCGGCGCCGATGACGATGCGGTCGGGGCGCTTGAAGTCGCCGATCGCCGCGCCCTCGCGCAGGAATTCGGGGTTGGAGACGACCGACACGCGGTGAGCGGTGCCGGTTTCCCCGATGATGCGCTCGACCTCGTCGCCGGTGCCGACCGGGACGGTCGACTTGGTGACCACCACCGCATCACCGCTGAGCTTCTCGCCGACCTCGCGCGCGACTTCGTAAACGAAGGTGAGGTCGGCGTGCCCGTCACCGCGGCGGCTGGGGGTGCCGACGGCGATGAAGATCGCGTCCGCGCCGGCGATGCCTTCGCCGAGGTCGGTGGTGAAGCTCAAGCGCCCGGCCTTGACGTTGTTCTCCACGAGCTGGTCGAGGCCCGGCTCGTAGATCGGCATGATCCCGGCATGCAGGCGGTCGATCTTGCCCTGATCCTTGTCGATGCACACCACGTCATGCCCGAAATCGGCAAAGCACGCCCCCGACACGAGCCCGACATAGCCCGAACCCACCATTGCGATCTTCATATTTTGCCCTCAAGCGGTTGACGACGCCGCAGGGGCGCCCGTGGCAGCGCCCGCCCGCTCAGAGGGGTCGGTCACCGTTGAACATGGCGATGTCGCCGTCCTCGCCGGCGCGCGCCTGCAGGATGCGGCGCTGGTCGCCTTCGAGCACGAGCGCTGTAAGCACACCCGAGCGGAATGCGCCAGTGTCAATGCCGATGCGATTGCCGCAATCCATGACATGGTCGAAGATTGTGTGGCCGTGGACCACGACTTTCTCGAGCGGGCCGTCGTGGTCGAGGAACCCGCCGCGGATCCACAAGAGGTCCGAGCGCTTCTGTTCGGCAAGCGGTCGGGAGGGATCGATCCCGGCATGGACGAAGACGTAGTCGCCGGCGCGGATCATCGTCTCGAAGCCGGCCACGTAGTCGCGCACCGAAGGCGCGATGCGCGCGCAGTAGAGCTTGAACAGCTCCTCGAGGGAAAGCGTGCCGAGCTCGTGCTCGGTGAGACCGAAGCTCAAGGCGGTCTCGTAACCGCCGTGCCTGAGGAAATGGCGCAGCGTCTCGGGCTTCCTGAAGGCGGCGAGGAACATGTCCTCGTGGTTGCCGGCGAGGACGCGCACGTTGCGGATCTGCTGCCAGCCCTGCGTGCGGCGGATCACCCCGGCGCTGTCGGGCCCGCGGTCGACGAGGTCGCCGAGCAGCACGACGCGGTGTTCGAGCTGCGGGGCAAGGGCGATCTCCGCCTCGATCGCGTCGATCATCGTCTCGTAGAGGTCGAGCCGCCCGTGGATGTCGCCGATCGCGTAATAGCGCGTTCCGGCGGGCACCCGGGGCAGCTTCGCCGGTGAAGGGGAGCGAAGGAAGTCGCGCAGTTTCTGCAGCATTTCCATAGCGTCAGGATCCGGTTCGGCACCCGTTTGCACACACCAATACAGGTAACGCCGCGCCGCCCCCGACGCGCGGCATGGAGTTAGGCAGCAGGAGCCGGGGGCGCAACCCGTCCCCCGGCATGCTCGACGGGCGGTGCATTTTCGGCGCTCAGCCGTATGGGGGAAAGGCCCTAGTCGAGCGTGAAGCTCACCGTCGTGACCACCCGCACCTTCTTGTAGGGGCTGTCGGCCATGCCCCAGCCGCCGCCGCTGTCGCCGTCGCGCGCCTCGACGGTGAAGTAGCCTTGGGTCGCCTCGCGAATCTTGCCGACGCGCGAGTCCGAATCCTTGGCGAACTGCTCGGCCGCCGCGCGCGCATCCTTGGTTGCCGCGGCCACCATCGGCGGCTTGATGTCGTTCAATCTGGTGAAGGCATAGGCCATCCCCGAGCCTTCCTCGAGAAACACCCCGCGGTTCACGAGGTCGAACTGCCGCGCCACCGCCTTCTGCGCGAGCGCGACGTTCTCGGTGCGCAGCGCGAGGCGCTGGCGAACGGTGTAGCTGGTGACGCCGTTGCTGTCGGTCACGCTCGAGACGTTGGCGCCGGTCGGCTGAAGCGCGCCGGCGGGAAAGCCCAATTCCTTGAAGAAGGCCTCGATCGTCCCGGTGTCGCGGCGCACCTTGTCCTGCGCGGCGGCAAGGTCGGTCGAAGTGGTCGAATAGGAGATCGTCCAGGTCGCGAGGTCGGCGGTGACGTCGCGCTCGGCCACGCCGCGCACGGTGACCGCGCGCTCTGCGTCCTTGGCGCGCAGCAGGCCGTTGCCGAGCAGGTATCCGCCCGCGATCATCCCGACCGCGAGGATCGCCGCCGCGCCGTACCAGCGGCGGTCCGCGGACGCCTCGGCGCCACGGCCCGTCGTGTTTGCCGGTTGCATGTCGTCACTGCTCATCGCATTGTCCCCCATCAGAATTGGTGCGACGAGTTGTGTCTCACCGTCGATGAACCGTTTTTGAATGGAAGAGCTGATGGTGAAATATCTCCACTCGATGATCCGCGTGACCGATCCGGAGGCGACGGTCGCCTTCTTCAGGCTGATCGGCCTCGAGGAGGTGCGCCGCTTCGACAGCGAGCAGGGGCGCTTCACGCTGATCTTCCTCGCCGCACCGGGCCAGGAGGGGCTCGCCGAGGTGGAGCTCACCTACAACTGGCCGCCCGAGGACGGCAGCCCGGCGGAGGTCTACACCGGCGGGCGCAATTTCGGGCACCTCGCCTACCGTGTCGAGAATGTCTACGAGACCTGCCAGCGCCTGCTCGACGCCGGCCACACCATTCACCGCCCGCCGCGCGACGGGCACATGGCCTTCGTCAAGTCGCCCGACGGAATCTCGGTCGAACTGCTCCAGGAGGGCCGGCTCGAGCCCGCCGAACCTTGGGCAAGCATGCCCAACGTGGGCAGCTGGTAAGTCGCGTCGACTGGCATCTGCGTAATGATTAAAACGATTTTACCAATAAAAGGTTGTGGATAGTTGCCACAGGGGCAATGAAAAGGTAAATTGACACCCTTCGTGGGTGAGGGGGTCGCCTTGTCCATGCAGGAGCTTGATCCGTGGCAGTGGTTCGCACTGCTGCAACATGAACTGCTGCTTTTCGCCGGGGTGTTTTTCCTGATCGGCGCGCTCGACGATTTGGCGATCGACGCGCTATGGCTGATCCACCGCGCGAGCGGGCACGCGGGCACTCCGCGGCGCCCCCGGGCCGCCTTGCAGCACCGCCCCCTTTCCGGTCCTGTCGCGGTGCTGATCCCCGCCTGGCGTGAGGCGGCGGTGATCGGGCAGACGGTCAGCCACCTGCTCGACACCTGGCCCCAGCCCACGCTGCGGCTCTACGTCGGCTGCTACCGCAACGATGCCGCGACGCTGGGCGCCTGCATGGCCGCCGCGCGCCGCGATCCGCGCCTCAGGCTCGTGATCCACGGACGCGACGGGCCGACCACCAAGGCCGATTGCCTCAACCGCCTCTACGCCGCCCTCGCGCTCGACGAGGAGCGCGGGCAGCGGCGATTCAGCGCGATCGTCTTCCACGATGCCGAGGATGTCGTCGATCCGGGCGCGCTCGGCCTGCTTGACGAAAGCATCGCCGCGGGCGCGGACTTCGTGCAGCTCCCCGTCGAGCCGCTGATCCCGCGCCACCGCCCGTTCCTCGCGCGGCACATCGGCGCGCATTACTGCGAGGAGTTCGCCGAACCTACTTGCGCACTATCGCAACGCGTAGGATCACAAGCGAACTCCAAGTTCCTGACGGGGGCCTGATGTTCGGCTACATAAGAAAATTGTTGCTTCCCAAGGCAGCAGACTTCCTACCAATAATCCCAGCTGACGACGCCGAGAAAGCCGCCGCAGGCCATGCTGTCGAGCTGGCGATTGAGACCTCTCAGCGAACCTCGGATTTCATCTTCGAGCATGTGGCGATCACCACCCGGTGGATCTTTGCCAGCCTCGTCTCGGTCAATGGAGCCGGAGCATTGGCGGTAGCTTCAGCAACGGCCCTCAAGACGTCTGCAAGAACATCTGCACTTGAGGCTTTTGTTTTTGGGGTCGTGTTCGCTGTCCTTACTGGTTACGCGTCAGCGCTGCTCACAGCTTCTTTGATCGGAAACGTCGGCAAGATAACGGGACAACTTCTTCTATATCGAGTTCATGAGGTTCTCACACCTGAATATCAGGCCGCCAGCAAAAGAATTGCTATAAGGGGTGTGGTCAATGGCCTTGTGATATTCGCCTTTGGCGCATTGTCATTGGCCGCCTTCTTGGTTGGCGCGATTAGGGCCGGTAGCGGTCTCTAGCATTGCGCTGACCCCACCCGTGTGAAGGGTGGGAAAACGCACTTTTGCGCATTTACACGGACAGAAAACGTAGTAAAAACAGTTGTGGGTGTTCGGGTTTGTCCGCCCAAGTTTTTCATGTTTTTTTCATGGATTTTGGAGAGCCGCGAAAATGCCCGATCTGAGCCGCATCGGAGAGCGCGAAAAGCTGAAGCCGAAGCCCGGTGACGAGCCGCATTGGCAACGTCTGCGCCAAGGCGTCTATCTCGGCTATCGCCCGTCCAAAAAGAAGGTGGGCGGGACGTGGTTCGCGCGGTTCTATGATGCCGAGGCCAATCGTAATGCCCGCAAGCGGCTGGGCGACTATGGCACTCTGTCAGGGCATGAAGTCTTCAAGCAGGCCAAGGCCGATGCCGAGGTGTGGGCGGAAACGGTCGAAACCGGCGGCGAGCGTGACCGCGAAATGGAAACGGTCAAGGATGCCTGCGAAGCCTATCTGGAGCAGAAGCCCGGATCGATTGCCGAAGGCGTCTTCCGGCGGCACGTCTATTCTGATCCCATCGCGAAGGTTAAACTCGACAAGCTCCGGCGGCACCACGTGAAGGCATGGCGCAAGAGGCTGGAAGAAGCTCCGGCACTAGTCAGCCGTAACAAGCAG
>JBJTSG010000037.1:0-6183 GCA_046076505.1 Erythrobacter sp.
GCGCCCGTCTGCTTGCAAGCGGCAATGATCTTGTCGGCGATCAGATAGCTTTCAGCCGCAGGCGAAGGCCCGATATGCACCGCCTCGTCGGCCATGGCGACGAAGGGCGCGCGCGCGTCAGCATCGGAATAGACCGCGACGGTCTTGATCCCCATTTTCCGCGCGGTGGTGATGACCCGGCAGGCGATCTCGCCGCGGTTGGCAATCAGGATTTTCGAGAACAAGGGTGGGACCTCTCTCCAAGGGGCTCTTTGCGCCAGCGGCTATGCCGAGGGTTAGCGCGGCAAGCAAGCTAGCGAATTTGGGGCGGAGCGTTCTCGGGTAGGGATTTCGGTCCCCGCCGCACCATCGCCTTGCCTGCAAGCATCATCGGCGCATCGACGATCAGGTGCGCGACAATCGCCGCCCAGATCCCTCCGAGCAGGAAGGCGGCCGTCATCAACCCGCCCGCCACCGCGACGAAGATCAGGTGCACCGCGCCCCATGAAGACTTGTGCAGCACCACGAACACCGCCAGCGGCAGCGCCACGGCGAGCGCGTGGGGCCAGCCCGCCGCAATCAGCGCGCCGATGCCGACCGCGCGGAAGATCGCCTCTTCGATGACCCCGGCGGTCGCCAGCAGGAACAGGCGCTGCGGCAGGGGCGCAGCCGCGAGGGTCGCGAGCGCCTCGGCGTTGTGCGCCGCCACGCCAAGCTTGCGAGCGGCGAGGATGTAGAGCGGCATGGATGCGATGCCGAGGACGCCGAAGAGCACACCCAGCCCCGCTTGGCGCCAGCCGAAGGTGGTGAGGCCGATCGCCGTCGGATCGAAACCGAGTTGCTGCAAGGCCAGCCAGAACCCGGCACCGGCCACCACCCACAAAGCCGCCGCCGCGCGCACACGCGCAGGCAGGCCCTCGCCGAACACGCCCCGCGCCTTCAAGCCCACCACCAGCGCCGCCCCGCCCAGTGCCGCGAATGCTGCGATCATCCCGAAGCCCCTCTTGCCAAGGGATTATGAGATCAGCGGCTCGGTCTGTCGAGCGGATAGTCAGCCGCGCGCCGCAGCATAAGCGATGAGGCTGTCGGCATAGGCGGGCGCGCCCCGCCGGTCTCCCTCGCCGCTGACGAGGGTCTGCACCGCCCGCCCCAGCATGGTGATGTTGGCCGGCGAGAGGCGCCCGAGCGGCTCGACATAGATGCCGATGGTGAAGAGGATCGCGCCCGTCTCCGGCAGGCGACGCAAGGTCTGGCGTTCGGAGCGCACGAACAGCGTCTCCCCGGCGTTTTCAGGGGTTACGTGCGCAAAGGCTTCCTGCGGCGGGCAATCGGGGAGCCATCGGCGCTCTCCGGTGGCCGCGATGAACCAGTTGCAGCGACCGTAGATGGGGCCGGGGCGCAGGGTTTCCATGAAGCGGTCGACGCCGCTCGCAAGCTGCTCCTCGTAGCCTGCGATCGGCGCATGGAGCGCGCGCAGGGGCAATCCGATCTTCTCCGCCGGGCGCCAGTCCGAGGGCCAGGCGACGCCAGCGCCGATCAGGCGGTAGACCTCCTCACCCGGTCGCCGGGTGAGGAGGCACAGGTCCTCGTGGCAAGCCAGCGCGGCTTGCGGAAGCGCGCCGTCCACCCCCAGCATCGCCGCCAGCTCGCGGCCCGGTGCGTCCACCTCGGGGGTAAGCTGAACGCCTTGCGGCCAGTCGGCAAAGCCCTCGGCACGGGCCGCGAGATCGGGCGCGGGCTGTAGCCAGTCCTGCTCCTCCAGCTTGGTGAGCCCCATGCGCAGCTGCCCGCCCCCGCGCGCTCTTGGCAGCAGACTTTCGACGGAAAAGCCGAGGGTCATGTGTTTCTCGTCATTGCGAGCGCAGCGAAGCAATCCAGGCCCGAAGCTGGATTGCCGCGCGGCTTCGCCGCTCGCAATGACGAAGTTGAAGCTTTGCTCAGCCCGCCCCTCCCCGCTTTTCGCAGCGCAGGGTGAAGCCGTATTCGTCCAGATAATCGACCCCCGTCGGCATGAGATACTGGAGCGCCTCGGGGAACAGGCCGTGGAGCGCGGTGGCGTGACGCAGATCGCGGCGGCGGTCGGAGAAGCAGTAGGGCTGCGCGGGCGGCAGGGCGGCGAGGAGGCGCATCATGCCGCTCTCGGTCGCCCCGCCCTCGTCGGCGAGACTGACATAGAGCGGCGGCCGGACGGCCGTGCCGGCGGGTTTGCGGCTCAGCGCCTCGAAGTCCCATTGCAGGCTGGGGCTGATCGCCGCATAGCCGGTGAAGAGGCCGGGTGATGTCGCCCATGTCTCAACCACGAAATGCCCCGCGGCGCTTTCGCCGATCAGGAAGCTGCGGGCGTCGCTGCGGTAGCGCGCCTCGACGAGCGGCTTCACCACCTGAGCGATCCAGGCGCGGAACGCCGCGCTCTCGCCCGCAGTGGGGTAGCGCTTGGCTTCAACGGGGTCCTTGGTCGCGGGGAGCAATTCGCGCTGGCGGTCCTTCGTAGCGATGCCGACGAGGATCGCATCCTCGCTGCGGCCCCACAGCGCGTTCCAGCGCAGCATCCCGGTGCCCATCATCAGGTCTTGCCGGATGTCGCCATCGAGCTGGTAGATGACCGGCCAGCGCTTCTCGGGGTCCTTGCCGTAATCGGGCGGGAGAACGATGCTGACCTCGCGGCTCTGCCCGAGCACTTCGAGCGTCACCGTCTCGCCGATCGCAAGCGGTCGGGGTTCGGCGCTTGGCGTCGGCGCGATGGCGGCGAGCGCGGCGGCGAGAAACGGTAGAAGGAAGTGGGGGAGCGTCATCCTTGGTTCGTCATTGCGAGGAGCCGCAGGCGACGAAGCAATCCAGAGCATCCCGCGGGACGCACTGGATTACTTCGCTCCGCTCGCAATGAAGAGAACCACATTTTATTCACCCCGCCGGCAGCGCGTTCTTGCACGCCCGTGCGGGTTCCTCGCCCTTCAGCGCCGTGAGGCCGAGCTTCGCGAACAGCGCGCCGTCCTTGTCTTCGCCCGCATTGGGCGCGGTGAGCAGCTTGTCGCCGGTGAAGATCGAATTCGCGCCGGCGAGGAAGCACAGGGCCTGCGTCGCCTCGGACATCGACTCGCGCCCGGCCGACAGCCGCACCATCGAGCGCGGCATGGTGATGCGCGCCACGGCAACCGTGCGGACGAACTCGATATCGTCGATTCTAGCGAGCGGCGTATCGGCGAGCATATTGCCCAGCACCGTGCCCTTGACCGGCACCAGCGCATTGACAGGCACGCTTTCGGGATGCTGCGGCAGGGTGGCAAGGGTGTGGATGAAGCCCACCCGGTCCTCGCGCGTCTCGCCCATGCCGACGATCCCGCCGCTGCACACATTGATCCCCGCCTTGCGGACGTGATCCAGCGTATCCAAGCGGCATTGGAAATCGCGGGTGGAGATGACGCGCTCGTAATATTCGGGCGAGCTGTCGATATTGTGGTTGTAGTAATCGAGGCCGGCTTCCGCCAGCATTGCGGCCTGATGCGGCTCGAGCATCCCCAGCGTCATGCAGGTCTCGAGGCCCATGTCGCGCACGCCCTTCACGATCTCCACGATCGCGGGCATGTCGCGGTCCTTGGGATTGCGCCACGCCGCGCCCATGCAGAAGCGCTGGCTGCCCGCATCTTTCGCCTGCGCCGCCTTCTGGAGCACCGCCTGCACGTCCATCAGCTTGGTCGCCTCGACGCCCGAGTCCGCGTGCACCGACTGCGAGCAATAGCCGCAATCTTCCGGGCACCCGCCGGTCTTGATGCTGAGCAGGGTGCACAGCTGGACCTCGGTCGCGGGGTGGTATGCGCGGTGGACGCTGGCGGCCTGAAACAGCAGCTCGGTAAAGGGCAGGTCGAAGAGGGCCGCGATCTCGGTGCGGGTCCAATCGGTGCGGGGATCAATCATTCAAATCGCTTTCGATAACACAACCAGAAAAGCGCCAACGCCCAGGCCAAGCAGGCCCGACACTAGCCGGTGTCCCCAGCGCAGATAAAGGGTCGCTTCCTTCCTTCCGCGCACGATCTGGACGATGTCCGCCTGGCATTGCAACGCAAGCATCCCGGCCAAGGCAATCGGTGCGCATGGGATCATGAGCTGCGCGAAACTGACTTTCCCGGCCAGAAAGCTCTCCGACAAGCCAAGCACACCGCCCAGCGTCACCAAGGATAGCGACACCATGTGCTTGAAATAGTCATAACTGATCGTGCCCGGATCAAGGCTGGCGAATTCCTCCGTCAGGCGCTGGTTTTCCACCTCGCGCTTGTCGTTCAATGTCAGCTTGGTCACTCGTAGCCCCCTTCGTGATTGCGAGTAGCCGCAAGGCGGCGTGGCAATCAGACAATTGCCGTATTCCCTCGTGGCCAGGCCAGAAACCAAATTGGTTGGACTTAGACCAGCTGCGCTTCCGCTTTGCCCGCGATGACGGGGGAGTAGCCGCTACTCAGCCGCCTCGTCCAGCCCCTCGCCGAGCGGCGGCATATTGTGGCCGAGCAAGACGAGGATATCCGCCGCGCATTCGACCACATTGCTCCCCGGGCCGTAAATCCCCTGCACCCCCGCCTCGCGCAGATAGTCATAGTCCTGCGGGGGGATGACGCCGCCGGCGGTGACCTTGATGTCGCCGCGGCCCGCTTCGCGCAGCAAGCGGATGAGTTCGGGGATCAGCGTCTTGTGGCCCGCCGCCAGCGAGGACGCGCCGACCACGTCGACATCGTGTTCAAGCGCCATCGCGGCCGATTCCTGCGGGGTCTGGAACAGCGGGCCGGAGATCACCTCGAAGCCCATGTCGCCGAAGGCGCTCGCGATCACGTTCGCGCCGCGGTCGTGGCCGTCCTGGCCCATCTTGGCGATCATGATGCGGGGCTTGCGGCCCAGACGGCGGCCCACGGCTTCGACGCCGTCGGTCACCTGCGCCCAGCGGCGGTCGAATTCGTAGGCGCTCTTGTAGACGCCCGTGACCGGTGCGGGGGTGGCATCGTGGCGGCCGAAAACCTCCTCCATCGCCAAGGAGATTTCCCCGAGCGTCCCATCGTGGCGCGCGGCCTCGACGGCCAGCGCCAGCAGGTTCGCGCCTGACCTGCACCCTTCGGTCAGCGCGGCCAGCGCTGCGCGGCAGGCGGCCTCGTTGCGGGTTTCGCGCACCTTGGCGAGGCGGGCGATCTGCCCTGCGCGGACCTTCTGGTTGTCGACCTCCAGCGTCTCGAGCGCGTCTTCGCTTTCCTTGCGATACTTGTTGACGCCGACGATCACCGTCTCGGCTTTATCAACCTTGGTCTGCTTTTCCGCCGCCGCGCGCTCGATCGCGGCCTTGGGCGCGCCGGTGGCGACGAAGGCGGTCATGCCTCCGGCCGCATCGACCTGCTCGATCAGCTTCCACGCCTCGTCCACCAGCGTCGCGGTCAGCGCCTCAATGTAATGCGAGCCGCCGAGCGGATCGACGACCGCGGTGATCCCGCTTTCCTCCTGCAGCACCAGCTGGGTATTGCGCGCGATGCGGGCGCTGAAATCGGTCGGCAGCGCAATCGCCTCGTCGAGCGCGTTGGTGTGGAGCGATTGCGTGCCGCCCAGCACCGCCGCCATCGCTTCCACCGTGGTGCGGATGACGTTGTTGTAGGGGTCCTGCTCCTGCAGGCTGACGCCGCTCGTCTGGCAGTGGGTGCGCAGCATCTTGGAGCGTTCGTCCTTCGCGCCGAGGCCATCCATCACCCGATACCACAGCGTGCGCGCGGCGCGCAGCTTGGCGATCTCCATGAAGAAGTTCATGCCGATGCCGAAGAAGAACGACAGGCGCCCGGCGAAAGCGTCGATATCCAGCCCCGCCGCCATGGCGCGCTGCGCATATTCCTTGCCATCGGCGATGGTGAAGGCGAGCTCCTGCACCGCCGTGGCGCCTGCCTCGTGCATGTGGTAGCCGGAGATCGAAATGCTGTTGAACTTCGGCATGTTGGCCGAGGTGTATGCGATGATGTCGGAGATGATCCGCATCGAAGGCTCGGGCGGGTAGATATAGGTGTTGCGGACCATGAACTCCTTGAGGATGTCGTTCTGGATCGTGCCATCCAGCTTGTCTTGGCTGACGCCCTGACGCTCCGCCGCGACGATGAAGAAGGCCAGCACCGGGATCACCGCGCCGTTCATCGTCATCGAGACCGACATGGAATCGAGCGGGATCTGGTCGAACAGGATCTCCATGTCCGC
>JBJTSG010000038.1:0-5320 GCA_046076505.1 Erythrobacter sp.
GGCCATCCTCGACGCCGGCCTCAAAGCCTTCGCCACCGATACCCCCTACCCGCCCCTCGTCCGCGGCCTCCCCGGCGCCGTCTACTCCTTCGCCGGCGATGAACACGCCCGCCTCGACGTCCGCCGCGCCACGCTCCCCGTCTCCCTCGGCGATCTCGCCGCCTATGCCGACACCGGCGCGCTCAGGATCGTCACCCGCGCGCGCCTGCCCGTCTCGGCCTGCGAGGAGGCCGAAATCGTCGCCTTCCGCTCCAATGCCGACCTGCGTGAACATGTCGCCCTCATCATCGGCAAGCAGAGCGGCGACCGCCTGCCCTTGGTGCGGCTCCATTCGGAATGCCTGACCGGCGACATCCTCGGCAGCCTCAAATGCGATTGCGGCCCGCAACTGGACGCCGCGCTCCACGCCATGGCGCACGAGGCGCGGGACAGCGGTGGCTGGGGCGTGCTCCTGTATATGCGGCAGGAGGGGCGCGGGATCGGGCTCGTTAACAAGCTGCGCGCCTATCGCTTGCAAGATCAGGGCTTCGACACGGTCGAGGCCAACCAGCGCCTCGGCCTGCCCGATGAAGCGCGCGATTTCCCGGTGGCGGCGCGGATGCTGGAGCTGCTGGGCGCGCGGACGATCCGCCTCCTCACCAATAACCCGGCGAAAGTCTTCGCACTGGAAGCCGCGGGCATCACCGTGACCGAGCGCGTGCCGCACCAGCTCCCCGAAAACCCGCACAATGCGAGGTATCTGGCGACCAAGCGGGATCGCTCGGGGCATTTGCTGACGTGAGCACCCTCGCCATCCGCCCCGAACGTGAGGGTGAGGAGGCCACGATTCACCGTCTCACCGAAGCCGCCTTTCACGACATGCCCTTCAGCGAGGGTGACGAGCAGCACCTCGTCGACGCCCTGCGCCGCGACGGCGATCTCGCGCTGTCGCTGGTCGCCGAGGATGGGACGCGGATCGTCGGGCACATCGCCTTTTCGCGCGTGGCGATCAGCGATGGCACGCCCGACTGGTACGATCTTGGCCCGGTCTCGGTCTGGCCGGACCTGCACAGGCGGGGGATCGGCAGCGCGCTGATCCGGCACGGCATCGCGACCTTGCGGATGCGCGGCGCGGCCGGGATCGTGCTGCTCGGCAGTCCGGCCTACTATGGTCGCTTCGGCTTTCGCCATGCGCCGCAATTGCGCTACCCCGGCCCGCCGCCCGAATATTTCCAGTGCCTCGTGCTGACGGGCGATCTGCCCATGGGCGAGGTCACTTATGCCCCCGCTTTCCGCGCCGGCTAGCGCTGCTCGTACGGCGTGATCCCCGCTGCAAGCGAATTGCCCTGCATCATGATCCGCGATCCCGTCCAGTCGGCGACGAAGACGCTGTTGCGGCTGAGGCCGGGGACGAAGCGCGCCTCGTTGTTCTCGACCACCAGCCCGTCGGAGGGGTGGAGGAGGTCTTCCGCACCGAGCGCGATAAAGGCCGAGTAGTTCTCCTTGTCGCGGCCCTGGACGAACCAGTTGCCGGCGATCCGGCCGACGCTGCCGGCGGGCAGGTCGATCATGTAGTTGGTGGCGCGCCCCTGCGCATCGTCGAAGCTGTTCTCTTCGATCACCGCCTCCGAGGCGCGCGACTTGACGTAGTGCCCGCCCATGCCCTGCTCGAAGCGGCTCTCCCGGACCGTCAGCGAACCGTAGTTGCCGACGTAGATCGAATGCGCGCACCCTGCCGAGTTCTCGCAGGTGCCGAGCCCCGAGAAGGTCGAGCGCGTGATGAAGATGCGTCCCGACGGATCGTCGGCGGTGAGGATGCCCTGCTGGCTGTTCTCGAAGCGGGTGAGGGCGACGTTGAGCGCGCCCTTCTCTAGCCGGATGCCTGCGCCGTTGCCGTCGGGCACGGTGATGCGGCTGAAGGTCAGCCCACGGATCTCCGCGCCGATGCCGCTTAGCACCAGCGCCGCCTTGCCCTCGCAGGCGCGCGTCATGAAGGTGACGCTGCCGGGCTCGGGCGCCTCGTAGACAATCACGCCCTCGGTCTGGACGGCGCATTGGCGATAGGTGCCGGGCGCGATGCGGATCGTCGCGCGGCGGTTGCCGACCGCGTCGATGGCCTCTTGCAGGGTGGCGAAACGCTGGCCGCTCTCGACCACGGTGAAGGCGTCGGGCACCGGCTGCGCGCGGGCGACGGCGAGGGGGAGCAGGGCCGCGCCCGCGGCGGCGAGAGCGAGGAAGGCCATCTTCGTCATGCGCGCGAAACTAACACGCGGCCCGGGGCCCACCCACCGCTTGTCGGGCAGGTGTGCCCATTTGGCACTTGGCGCGGGGGCCCGGCCTTGGCTAAGCCTTGGCGAGCCATCGCCGGGCCGCGCGCCCGCGCCAAACGACCAGGAGAGAACCACGCCATGTCCAAGCGCACTGCCTTCGCCGCCCTGTCGGCGTCCGCCCTGATGCTCGCCGCCTGCGGCTCGTCCGATGACGCCTCGACCGAAGCGAGCGCGGACACGGTCGAGATGCCCGCCGACAGCGCGCTCGCGCCGATCAACGACGCGCCGGTCGCCGATCCGACCGCGACCGCGACGGACACCGCTGCCGCAACCCCCGAGGCGACCACCACCGACACCGCCGATGCCGCGGCCGACGTCGCCGCCAAGGCTGCGGCCGCCGCCGAGGAAGCCCCGGCTGAATAACCGCCCGTGGCGCCGCGCCTGCCCCTCGCCGCCGCGCTTGCGCTTGCGCTCGTCCTCACGTCCTGCGGTGACGAGGGGGCGAAGGCGCCCGGCGGGGTAAGCCCGGGCGAGGCCAAGGCGCTCGAGGACGCTGCCTCGATGCTCGACGAGCGCAAGCTCCCGGCCGAGGCTCTCCCGTCCGATGGACCGGCCGATGCGCCCGGCGCGGCGCCCAGCGCCGAAATGACAGGCGACGCCGCACCCGCCGCGCAGTAGGCGAACACCCTCCCCGACCAAGGATCACGACGATGAACGCCCCCGCCCACCTTGCCGCTCCCGTCAACCAGGGCATGGACGAGGAAACCTTCGAGCAGTTCGCCGAGCAGCTCACCCGCTACGTTCGCGAGCGCCTGATCCCGGCCGAGCCGCAGGTGATCGCCGAGGACCGCATCCCCGACGAGATCCTGAACGAGATGCGCGAGATGGGGCTGTTCGGCCTCTCGGTGCCCGAGGAATATGGCGGCGCGGGGCTCAACATGACGCAGTACGCCCGCGTCGTGAACATCATGGCCTATGCCGCGCCCGCCTATCGCTCGATCTTCTCGATCAATGTCGGGATGTTCGCGAGCGCGCTCAAGAACGGCGCGACAGAGGCGCAGAAGGCCGAGTGGTATCCCAAGATCGCGGAAGGGCGGATCGCCTGCTTCGGGCTCACCGAACCGGGCTCGGGGAGCGATTCGGCGGGCCTCCAGACCACCGCCGTCCCCGATCCCGACGGCAACGGCTGGATTCTCAACGGAACCAAGCGCTACATCACCAACGCCCCCCATGCCGATGTCGCCCTCATCATGGCGCGCACCAGCAAGGAGGCGCTGCCCAAGAATGCGCACGTCTCCGCCTTCCTCGTGCCGATGGACACGCCGGGGGTCTCGCGCGGGAGCCCGGACAAGAAGATGGGGCAGAGCGGCTCGCACATCTCCGACATCATGCTCGATGATGTGCGGGTGCCCGGTGACGCGCTGCTCGGCGGGGAGACCGGCAAGGGCTTCGTCTTCGCGATGAAGAGCCTCGACAACGGCCGCATCAGCGTGGGCGCGGCGGCGACCGGATACGCGCGGCGCGCGCTGGACAGCGCGCTGCGCTACGCCAACGAGCGCAAGGCCTTCGGCGAGCCCATCGCCAACTTCCAGCTGATCCAGCAGATGCTCGCCGACAGCGAGATCGAGATCTACGCCGCCGAGGCGATGATGAAGGACGTCACGGCCCGCGCCGACCGGGGCGAGAACATCCTTGTGAAGGCCGCCGCCTTCAAGGTCTTCGCCTCTGAAATGTGCGGCCGCGTGGTCGACCGGGTGGTGCAGATCTATGGCGGCGCCGGGTATCTCGCCGAATACGACGCCGAGCGTTTTTTCCGCGATGCGCGCATCTACCGCATCTACGAAGGCACGACGCAGATCCTCCAGCTCCAGATCGCCAAGCATATGCTGCGCGAGTGGAGAGAACATAACTAAGGGAGCGCAGCGCCCACCCCGCTGCGACTAGCCAGCAAGCTGGCAAGCCTCGCTCCTCTCCCGCTTGCGGGAGGGGTTGGGGGTGGGCCCGGGACGACATGTATAACCTCCTCAACGACCTCTCCATCGTCGAAGTCTCGAGCTTCGTCGCCTCGCCCACCGCGGGGCTCTATTGCGCGCAGCTCGGCGCGGAGGTGATCCGCGTCGATCACAAGGCGGGCGGGCTCGATTACAACCGCTACATGCTCACCCGCGAGGGGCGCTCACTCTCGTGGGAGAACCTCAACCGCGCCAAGAAGTCGGTCGCGCTCGATCTCCAATCGGGGGAGGGGCGGGAATTGCTCGTGGAGCTCGCCGCCAAGGTCGGCCAGTGCATCACCAACCTGCCGGAACAGAGCTTCCTCAGCCACGCGGCGATGCAGGCGAAGCGCGCCGACATGATCAGCTTGCGCGTCATGGGCTGGCATGACGGGCGGCAGGCGATGGATTTCACGGTGAACGCTGCGGCGGGTTATCCTCTGATGTGCGGGCCGGAGGATTGGGACCCCGCGACCGCGCCGCCGGTCAACCAGGTGCTCCCCGCGTGGGACTTCATCACCGGGGCCTATGGCGCCTTCGCCATGCTCGCCGCCCTGCGCCACCGCGACCGCACGGGCGAGGGCAGCGAGGTGCGTCTGCCCTTGGGCGACGTTGCCATCGGCACCATGGCGAACGCCGGCCTGCTCGCCGAGGTGCTCTATCGCGGCGGTGATCGCGAGCGGTTGGGCAATGCGATCTGGGGCGCTTTCGGGCGCGATTTCCGCAGCCGGGACGGCGTGCGCTTCATGGTCGCCGCGCTCACCCCCAAGCAGTGGAGCGGGCTGGTCAAGGCCTTCGGGGTCGAGGCGGGCATCGCCGCTCTGGAGGCCGAGCACGGCGTGCGCTTCGCCGATGGCGACACCCCGCGCTTCCAGCACCGCGCCGCGCTGTTCGCGCTGTTCCAACAGGCGGCGGACGCGATGGACTACGCCACGCTCGAAGCTCGCATGGCGGCCGAGACCTGCACCTTCGAGCGCTACCGCACCGCTTACGAGGCCGCGAACGATCCGGTGCTGGTGGCGGGCAACCCCCTGTTCGGCCCTGCGCCTGCCAACCCCTCCGGCTTCGACTACCCCGCCA
>JBJTSG010000039.1:0-3175 GCA_046076505.1 Erythrobacter sp.
CGGCCAACTTCATCGCCGCGATGCTGTGGCTGGCGGAGCGCGGATTGCCGGCGCGCTTTGCATGCCTCGAGATCGGCTCGAGCGCGGGGATCAACCTGATGCTGGACCGCTACCGCTACGACCTCGGCGGGGTGGTGGTCGGGCCGGATGCGCCGGTGATGGAGTTCCGCCCCGCATGGCACGGGCCCCCGCCGCCCGCGCGGGAGATCGCCATCGTGCAGACGAAGGGCTGCGACGTCGCGCCGGTCGACCTCACCGATCCGGCGCAGGCCCTGCGGCTCAAGGCCTATATCTGGCCCGAACACAAGGTGAGGTTCGCGCGGATGGATGCGGCGGTGAAGGCGGCCGGGGAGCGCAAGCCCGACCTCGTGCAAGCGAACGCGGCCGACTTCGTCGAAACCGAACTCGCGAAGCCGCAGGCGAGCGCCACCACCCGTGTCCTCATGCACTCGGTCGTCTGGCAATATGTGCCCACCGAGCAACAGGCTCGCGTCACTGCGGCGATGGAGGCCGCGGGCGCGGCTGCGACCCCTCAGTGCCCGCTCGCCTGGGTCAGGGTCGAGGCCGACCGCACCGTCCATCGCCACGCGGTGACGGTGCGCTACTGGCCGGGCGGCGCCGAGGAGGTGCAGCTCGCCTGGTCGCACCCGCACGGTGCGGATGTGGATTGGCTTGCCTGAGCCACTACCGTTCGCCCTGAGCCTGTCGAAGGGCCGTCCTTCTTCATTGGGATCGCACCGACATCCGAAGAAAGAGCGGTGCTTCGACAAGCTCAGCACGAACGGATGCTTCACCCCGCGAGAAACGCCTCCATCGCCGCGTTGACCGCCTCCGGCGCCTCCCACGGCACGAAGTGGCCGCAGTCCGGCACCTTCACGAGGGTGAGCGGGTCGATGATCTCATCGAGCCCCTCGAGGTTCTCCGGCGGCAGGGCGAGGTCGTCCAGGGCCCAGATCACCAGCGTCGGGATGGTCAGCTTCGGCAGCGCGGGTGGCTGGTAGCCCGCGGGGATCGCAAAGGGCGCTTCCATCGGCGGCACGTCGATCGGGCTCGCGCGGTAGTAGTTGAGCATGCCGAAGGCCGCGTCACGGTTCTGCCAGTCGAGCAGCAGCTGCTCGCGCTCCTCGGGCTCCATCGCGCTGGGGCGGTCCCACTTCACTTCCTTGAGCAGCAGCCCGGTCAGGCCGTGCTCCTTCACCAGCGCGTCGTTCGCGCTGTCGCGGAAGCCGCGGATGTACTGGCTCGCCTCGCGCTGGACGGGATTGGTGTAGAGCAGCTTCTGGAAGATCGCCGGGTGCGGCGCGTTGGCAATCACCGCGCGGGTCACCCGCGTGTGCTGGCCGGCGAGTGCCACCCCCCAGGCAAGCGCGCCGCCCCAGTCGTGGCCGACGATGGTGAAGTTGGCGATGCCGAGCGTGTCGGCGAGCAGGAACACGTCGCCGATCAGCTTGTCGGGGGTGTAGGCCGCGACCTCCTGCGGCTTCGAAGAGCCGCGATAGCCGCGCTGGTCGGGGGCGATGCAGCGGAAGCGGTCCGAAAAATGCCGGATCTGGTGGCGCCAGGTGCGGTGGCTCTCGGGAAAGCCGTGGAGGAAGATCAGGGCCGGCGCATCGGTCGGGCCTTCGTCGACGATATCGAGGTGAATGCCGTTGGGAAGCGCCACGCGCTTGAGGTCGAAGCTCATCTCTATTGCTCCAGCTTGTCCATGTAGCCCTTGGCGACCATCGCGGCGACCTGATCGAACAAGGCGTCCGGCGTGCGGCGCGCCTCGCCCATCGCCAGCTCGGCGCCTTCGGCGACGATGATCTCGCGCTCACCCCGGGCGATGGCGTCGAGCATCGCGCGCGCCGCCTTATCGGCGGGGATGCCGTTGTCGATCGCCGCATCGGAGCGGCCCCGAACCCGCCCCTCGGCGTCGAGCGCATTGCGCGAGACATTGGTCGCGACCGATCCGGGGTAGATGGTGTGGACGCTCACCCCGTTGATCGACAGCTCGGCACGCAGGGCGTCGGCATACCCGGCTAGCCCGAACTTCGCGGCGGAATAGGCGGTGCGCATCGGCACCCCAACCTTGCCGGCAATCGAGGAGATGAACCCCAGCGCTCCCGAACCGCGCTCCGCCATGTGGCCGATCAACCCCTGCGTGAAGGCGATCTGGGCGAGGAGGTCCACCTCGATGATGTCGCGGTAGACCTGCATCGAGGTTTTCAATGCGCGGCTGCGCTGCGAGATGCCGGCATTGGCGAAGGCGATGTCGACGCCGCCCTTCCAGGCGATAGCCTTCGCTGTCGCGTCCGCGAGCGCCGCCTCGTCGCGCACGTCGAAGGTGAGGATCAGGGTTTCGCCGCAGTCGGCGGCCACCTCGGCGAGCCGCGCTGCGTCCCGGCCCGAGAGCACCACGTGCGCGCCCCGTGCCGCCAGTTCCTTCGCCAGCGCCGCACCAATCCCCGAGGATGCGCCCGTGATCCAGGCGACCTTCCCAGAATAGTCCATGTCTCTCTCCCGTTTCGCCGAGGGTTAGCGAGACGGGCGGGGACGCGCAATCAGGTTGCGGAATGCGACCGGATCATGGCAGCGAGGTTTGCCGGGAACACCGCCTCGGGCCAGCTTTCGAGTTCCTCCAGCGTGAACCAGCGGTGCTGGGTCATCAGCCGTTGTTCGAGCGCGGTGTGCCCCGCGGTGCTGACCTGCGCGTCGGCGACGCGGACAAGGAAGAAGCGTTCGTCCGCCTGCACCGGCTCGCCCTCGACGGTGACGAACTCGGGCGTCATCCGCGCGATCTCGGGGCCGGGGTCGGCGGCGATGCCGGTCTCCTCGAGAAGCTCGCGGCGCGCCGCGTCCTCGAAGCTCTCGCCGGGGTCGCACTCGCCCCCGGCCGTCACCCAGAAGGGCGCGCGGCCCGGCACGTCGAAGCGGAACATCAGCGCGCGGCCCTCCGGATCGAGCACGATGATCCGCGCCGCCGGGCGCAGGCGCAGGGCGGGGTTGAGGCGCACCGCGTCACTCATGCCCCCGGCGCGCTCGCCTTGATCGCCACCGCGTGGACCCGCTGCCCGACGATGTCGCCCAGCGCCGCGATCACCGCGCGCTGGCGGGCGAGGCGGTTCATGGGGGCGAAGGCCGCCGCCTCGATCTCGACGGTGAAATGCGATTCGCCCGAGCCATCATCGCCCAT
>JBJTSG010000040.1:0-2820 GCA_046076505.1 Erythrobacter sp.
GGCGGCCTTGGCCTCGGCCAGCGCGAGATCGGTGAGCGAAGTCGGGTAGTCGCCCGTGAAGCAGGCATCGCAGAACTGCGGGCAGCCGGCGTTGCGCTTCTCGTGCCCGACGGCGCGGTAGAGGCCGTCGATCGAGATGAAGGCGAGGCTATCGGCCTTGATGAACTGGCGCATGGGCTCCAATTCCATGCGCGCGGCGAGGAGCTTGGAGCGCTCGGGCGTGTCGACGCCGTAGAAGCAGGAATGCGCGGTCGGCGGGCTGGCGACGCGGAAGTGGACCTCGGCAGCGCCCGCCTCGCGCATCATCTCGACGATCTTCAGCGACGTGGTGCCGCGCACGATGGAGTCGTCGATCAGCACGATGCGCTTGCCCTCGACCAGGGCGCGGTTGGCGTTGTGCTTGCGCTTGACCGAGGAGTGGCGCGCGCCGTCGCCGGGCTGGATGAAGGTGCGCCCGACATAGTGCGAGCGGATGATCCCGAGTTCGAAGGGCAGGCCCGATTGCTGGGCGAACCCGAGCGCGGCCGGCACCCCGCTGTCGGGCACGGGGACGACGAGGTCGGCCTCGCAGGGCGCCTCGATGGCGAGCTGCGTGCCGATCGCCTTGCGGGCCTCGTAGACGGAGCGGCCCGCGAACACCGAATCGGGACGGCTGAAGTAAACGTGCTCGAAGATGCAGGGGCGCGCCGGGGGGCTGCCGAAGGGGCGCACCGAGCGGATCTCGCCCGCGAAGTCGACCAGCACCAGCTCGCCCGGCTCGATCTCGCGGATCACCTCGGCGCCGACGACGTCGAAGGCGACCGTTTCGGAGGCGAACAGGATCGCATCACCCATCCGGCCCATGACCAGCGGGCGGATGCCGAGCGGATCGCGGCAGGCGATCATGCCCTCCGGCGTCATGACAATAAGGGCGTAGGCACCCTCGACCAGCCTGAGCGCATCGACGAGGCGGTCGGCGATGGTCGGGTAGCGCGAAGTCGCGACGAGGTGGATGATCACCTCGGTGTCGGAGGTCGACTGGAAGATCGAGCCCTTGTTCACAAGATCGGTGCGCAGGGCACCCGCGTTCGAGATGTTGCCATTGTGCGCGACCGCGAAGCCACCGCTCGCAAGGTCGGCGTAGAGCGGCTGAACGTTCCTGAGGCCCGATCCGCCGGTGGTCGAATAGCGCACGTGGCCTGCGGCCATGTGGCCAGGCAGGGCGGCGATGGCCTCGGACGAGGAGAAGTTTTCGGCGACGTGCCCGAGACCCCGGCGGGCGTAGAACTCGGTGCCGTCATAACTGACGATCCCGGCCGCCTCCTGCCCGCGGTGCTGGAGCGCATGGAGCCCAAGCGCAGTGGTCGCGGCGGCGTCAGTTGCGCGGATCGCGCCGAAGATGCCGCACTCTTCGCGCAGCTTGTCGCCGTCGGCGTCGAGGAAGGGATGGGTCACATTGAGGGGTGTCATCGGCATCACCATCGAGTCCGCGCGCGTCCCGCC
This sequence comes from Erythrobacter sp., assembly GCA_046076505.1. Lineage (GTDB taxonomy): Bacteria > Pseudomonadota > Alphaproteobacteria > Sphingomonadales > Sphingomonadaceae > Erythrobacter. The sequence continues at coordinate 1,483 of JBJTSG010000040.1, forward strand.
GCCGGGCCATGCCCCAATGGCGATGTGACCGATCAATTACAAGGGAAACCAAGGTTGGGCTCCCCGCCTTTTTGCTGACAGGAGTGTGACGCTCGCCCCACGGCACCGGGGATTGCCGGTGTATGATTTGCGCACTACAGGCAGCGTTCAGCAACCAACGGGCACCTCTCGCAACCGATGCTCTCCCCCTTTGAATGGATGATTGCCAAGCGCTACCTCTGGCCGGGCCGCGGGGAGGCGTTCATCGCGCTCGTCGCGGGGATCTCGGTCGGGGTGGTGATGCTCTCGGTCGCGATGCTGGTGATCGTGATGAGCGTGATGAACGGGTTCCGCGGCGAACTGCTCGACAAGATCACCGGCCTCAATGGCCACGCGGTGGTGCAGGCATATGGTGGCCGGCTCGACAACTGGCAGAGCGTGCTCGCCGACCTCAAGCGCACGCCGGGGGTCACCGGCGCCTCTCCCATGATCGAAAAGCCGCTGCTGGTCAGCTTCAACGGCACGGTCGAGGCGATCTTCCTGCGCGGGCAGAGCGATCAGGACCTCGCCAATCTTGGCGACAAGGTGCTGCTCGGCGACATCCGCAGCCTCAAGGCCCCCGCGGGCGAAGCCGGCCTCACACAGGTCGCGATCGGCAGCCAGCTTGCGCAGAACCTGGGCGTGCGGGTCGGCGACGTGATCACCGTCATCAACCCCGCCGGGCGCACGACGCCCTTCGGCACCTCGATCCGCCAGGTCGGCTACGAAGTCGGCGCGATCTTCGAGGTCGGCATCTACACCTTCGACGAGAAGTTCGTGATGATGCCGCTGAAGGACGCGCAGACGCTGCTTCTGATGGGGGACTCCGTTGCACAGATCGAGGTCACCGTCACCGATCCCGACAAGGTCGGCGAGATTCTCGCGCCGGTATCGCAGGCGTTGAACGGCCGCGCGATCATCTCCGACTGGAAGACCATGAACTCGGCACTCTTCGAGGCGCTGCAGGTCGAGCGCGTGGCGATGTTCTTCGCGCTCTCCTTCATGGTGCTGGTCGCGGCCTTCAATATCCTTTCGAGCCTCGTCATGCTGGTGCGTGCCAAGACCCGCGACATCGCGATCATGCGCACGATGGGCGCGAGCCGGCGCTCGATGCTCAAGATTTTCGTGACGACCGGCACCACGGTCGGAGCGATCGGCACCATCGCGGGGCTGCTGCTCGGCGCGGTGGTGCTGTTCTTCCGCGAGCCGATCGTCGACTTCATCGCCTTCGCCACCGGGCAGCAGATCTGGGACCCGCAGGTGCGCTTCCTCTCGACACTGCCCTCGCGCACCGATCCGTGGGAGATCCTCGGCATCGTG
>JBJTSG010000041.1:0-5196 GCA_046076505.1 Erythrobacter sp.
CCTCGCCGCTCGCGGTGTCAGGGTCATCGGCCACGCCTCGCGCCCGGTCGCGGGCGCCGGCGGCGTGCCGGTCATCGCCGCCGACTTCGGCGATCCGCTCTCGGTTCAGTCGCTCTGGGACCAGGCGATGGACATCGCCGCGGGCGAGATCGACGTGGTCGTCAACAATGCCGGGCGCTTCGAGGCAAACCGGCTCGACCGCTCGGACATCGAGTGGCTTGACGCCTGGGAGGACACCCTTCGCGTCAACCTCACCTCCGCCGCGCAGCTCTCGCGCTTCGCGGTGCTGCACTGGCAGGCGCGCGGGTTCGGCGGACGGCTCGTCCATGTCGCGAGCCGCGCCGCCTATCGCGGCGATTCCCCCGCCCACTGGCACTATGCCGCCGCCAAGAGCGGCATGATCGGCATGCACAAGACCATCGCGCGCGGCTATGCCAAGGACGGCATCCTGAGCTTTGCCGTCACCCCCGGCTTCACCGACACGAGCATGGCGGGCGATTACCTCGCCAGCCGCGGCGGGCCGGGCCTGCTCGCCGACATTCCCCTCGGCCGCGTGGCAACGCCCGAGGAAATCGCCGCGATCATAACCTTCTGCGCGCTCGATGCGCCCCCCAGCATGACCGGCGCGGTGATCGACGCCAATGGAGCGAGCTTTGTCCGTTAGGTTCCTCGCCGCCGCGCTCCTCGCCCTGCCCCTGCTCGGCGCGAAGGAGACACCTCCCCCTGCGCCGGAGAAGAGCCAGGTCGCCTGGGCCGAGCATTGTCAAGGGAACGACGGCTGGGACACCCCCGGCCCGCCGTTCCGCATCCACGGCAACACCTGGTATGTCGGCACCTGCGGGATCGCGGCGATCCTCATCACGGGCAAGGACGGCGCGGTGCTGATCGACAGCGGCACGGCGAAGGGCTCCGAGATTGTCGAGGCCAACATCCGCAGCCTCGGCGTCACGCTCGGCGACGTGAAGGCGATCCTCGGCAGCCACGAGCATTTCGACCACGTCGCGGGCTTCGCGCGGCTTCAGGGGTTGACCGCCGCGCCGGTGCTGGTCGGCGCCGAGGCGGTGGGCGTGATCCGCACCGGCAAGGACGACCCGCGCAATCCGCAATTCGGGCTGCACCCGCCGATGGCGCCGGTCACCGGCAGCGTGCGCGGGGTCAAGGACGGCGAGGCCCTGACCATCGCCGGCGTCACCCTCACCGCGCTCGCCACCCCCGGCCACACCCCCGGCGCGACGAGCTGGAGCTGGCGGAGCTGCGCGGGGAAGGATTGCCGCACCATCCTCTACGCCGACAGCCTCAATCCGATCAGCAGCGACACCTACCGCTTCTCCGGCCACCCGGAATATGTCGCCGCCTTCCGCGCCGGGCTGGCGAGGCTGCGCGCCGCGCCATGCGACATCCTCCTCACCCCCCACCCCGGCGGCAGCGACATGCCCGCGCGGGCCCGCGGCGGCACGATGGCGGGCGGGATGAGCTGCGCGCAATATGCCGACGCCAAGAGCAAGGCGCTGGGCGATCGCCTCGCCCGGGAGGCGGCGGCGAAGTGAGCACCACCTGGAAGCTCAGCGCCCACGCCCCGAAGCCCGTCGTGCAGGCGGCGCTGCTCGCGCATGACCTGATCGACGACTGGGACCACGAACTCGTCATCGCCGGGCGCGAGGAGGCCGAGGACCGCCCCGACGAATGGGTGCTCGAGGGCTGGTACCCGCGGAAGCCCGGCAAGGCCGAGAAGAAGGCGCTCGCCGGGCTGTTCGAGGGCGCCGCGCCCAAGATCACGGTCGAGGAACTGCCGCCCGAGGACTGGGTGACCTTGAGCCAGCACAACGCGCCCCCGATCCGTGCCGGGCGCTTTCACGTGCACACGCCCGATTACCCCGCCGACCCCGACCTCATCGATTTCGTCATCCCCGCAAGCCAGGCCTTCGGCACCGGCCAGCACAAGACCACCGCCGGATGCCTCGAAATGCTGGGGCACATGAAGGCGAGCGGCGTGGTCGCGCGCAATGTCGCTGACATCGGGACGGGCACGGGCCTCCTCGGCTTTGCGGCGCTGGCGCTGTGGCCGCGCGCACTGTGCACGCTGACCGACATCGACCCGGTCTGCACCGGCGTCGTCGAAGAGAACGCGCGCCTCAACGGCGTCTTGATGGGCGCAGCACCCGGCGAGGCGGTGATGATCGTCGCCGACGGCATGGACGACCCGCTGCTGCAAGTGCGCGGGCCCTATGACCTCCTCATCGCCAACATCCTCGCCGGCCCGCTGGTCAGCCTCGCGCCCGACTTTGCCAAGGCCGTGCCTCCCGGTGGCAGCCTGCTGCTTGCCGGGCTTCTGGCGGGAGAACAGGAGGCGGCGGTCAAGCGCGCCATGCACCTCGCCGGCTTCCGCATGGCCGCCCGCCTCCAGCGCGGCGACTGGGCGATCCTGTGGTTGCGGCGCAGGTCGGCGCGGGGGAGCCACCGCATCCGGCGATGATGATCGAGCGGCTCGACATCGCGGTGCGTCTCGTCGCCTGCGGGGCGAGCCTGCTGCTGCTGGTGCAGCTGATTTCGGGCGAGGTGCGCCGCGGGCTCAAGCTGCCGCTCGCAGGGCTTCTGGTCGGCTCGATCGGCTACCTTGCCAATTCGACCTCGCAATTGTTCTTCGGCAATCCGACCTCCCTGCCGCTCGGCGATTTCCTGTCGATCTTCACGCCCTTCTTCACCTGGCTTTTCACCTTGCGCGTGCTCGAGCGCGAGCCGCCGCAGCTGGTGATCTGGGCGCCGATCGCGGTGCTGCTCGCGGCCTGGGTGACGGGCTTCTACATCGCGCCAGGCACCATGATCGGCTTCGTCACCATTCACGTTACCGGGCTTGTGCTGGTGGCCGACCTGTTCCGCATCGCGCTGCTGGAGCGGGACGACGACCTTGTCGAACAGCGCCGCACCTTCCGCCTGTGGCTGCCGCTGCTGGTGGCGGCGCAGGCGGGCGGCATCCTCGCCTATGAACTCGCGACCGGGCGCGGCAGCGCGATGGGCGGCGATCCGGTGATGCAGCTTATCAACGCCGTGCTGATCCTTGCCGTCACGCTCTTCGCCGGCAAGGCGCTGCTGCGCACCGAGCCCGAACTGCTGGTGAGGAGCGGCGAGGCCTCCTGCGCCGAAACCGCAGGTGAGGCGCCCGCTCAGAGCGCGCTCTCCCCCAGCGAGGTGGTGCTGCGCGAAAAGCTCGAGGCGGCGATGAACGAGGGGCTCTACCGCACCCCCGGCCTTTCCATCGCGGGGCTCGCAGGCCATCTCGGCACGCCCGAACACCGGCTGCGCGCGCTCATCAACCAGCGGCTCGGGCATCGCAACTTCTCCGCCTTCCTTAACCGCTACCGCATCGCCGAGGCCAAGATACTGCTCGCCGACCGGGACAAGGTCGACCTGCCGGTGCTGACCATCGCGATGGACCTCGGCTACAATTCGCTGCCCCCTTCAACCGCGCCTTCCGCAGCCAGACCGGCACCACGCCGAGCGACTATCGCCGCCAATCACTCGGCGAGCCGGATGGTCAAAACTGAAAAAAGCCGCTCGATTTCGGAATCCTTCGGCTTTTTCCAGTAGCGACGAGCCTTTGCCGTGCCCGGATGGCATGTCATAAGCCATCACCAACAAGGGCTCCTGCGCAACATGACCGATCCTGCGACCAATTCGACCTTCGAATATGCCATGGGCCGCGTGGCCGACCATTTCATGTTCGGCATCTATTTCGATCTCAGCCGCTACCTCATTGCGGCAGGCGCGCTGACGCTGGTGCTGCTGGTCTTCAGCGGCTTTGCCGAGCGGCGCAAGATCCAGCAGGGCCGCCTCCCTACGCGCAGCGATTACCTGCGCGAGATCGGCTCCTCGATGCGCACCGTGGTAGTCTATGCCGTCGTCACGCTGGCGATCCTCGTCGGGCGCGAGACCGGGGTGATCCTGCTCAAGATCCAGAATGCAACGCTGTGGACGCTCGTCTGGCAGTTCGCGCTGATCGTGATCGCGCATGACGCGTGGTTCTACTGGGCGCACCGCGCGATGCATCACAAGCGGCTGTTCCGCGCCACCCACCTCCACCACCACAAGTCGCGCACGCCGACGCCCTGGACCGCCTACAGCTTCACCATGACCGAGGCTGCAATCGAGGTCGCCTTCGTGCCGGTCTTCCTGTTCGTCACCAGCCAGCTCGGCATTGCCTATGCGGCTTTCGCGATCGTGCTGTTCATCTGGCACCAGATGATCCGCAACGTGATGGCGCACGCGGGCAGCGAATTGTTCCCGGCCGGGTGGGTCGACAATCCGTGGACGAGCTGGATTTCCACCACCACGCACCACGATCTGCACCATTCCTCGGGCCACAATTTCTGCTTCTACTTCACCTTCTTGGACCGCTGGATGGGAACCGAGCACCCGCGCTACCGCGAGACCTTCCGCCAGGTCACGACCCGCCAGCGCCAGCGCGAGCTCACCGCAGAGCCCGCCGAATAGGCCAGCGTCAGCCGAGACTGTCGCGCCAGCGCTCCAGCCACAGCCGCTCGGCGCGCGGGGGCTGGAGCGCGAGGGCGGCCTCGAGCGCCGCGGCCGCCTCCCCGCCCCGCCCGGCCCCGGCCAGCAGGTCGGCGCGCGCGACGTGCCACGGGCGGGCGGCCGCTAGGCGTTCGGCGGGGAGCGCTTCGATCGCGGCGAGGCCCGCCGCGGCGCGGTCCATCAACACCCGGGCCCGCTCGATCCGGGCGGCATCCCAAAGCGCCACGTCCTGCTTCGAGAGCGGCACCATCACCCCCTCCCCATCGAGCCGCGCACCGTGGCGCGACCGCGCGAGCAGCACCTGCGCGGCAAGCCCCAGCGCCTCGGGCTCCTCCGGCAGCAGCTCGGCGACCAGCAGCGCGAGCCGCTCGACCTCCGCGCCGAGGTCTTCCTCGAGCGCCGCCGACAGCTCCCCGCCCGCGTCGGCATAGGCGGCGGTGAAGGCCAGTTCGAGGGCGAGCAGTACCGCCCCCAGCCGTTCGGGCCACGCGCGGCGCGGCGGCAGCTCGAAGGGAATGCCGGCAGCGCGCACCTTCTCCTTGGCGCGGGTGATGCGCTGGAACATCGTGGCTTCGCTGACAAGGAACAGCCGGGCGATCGCGGCGACGGGCAGCCCGCAGATCACCTTGAGGGCGAGCGCCGCGCGCACCTCGGGCCCCAGCGCGGGGT